>JARRPX010000021.1 GCA_037382465.1 Anaerolineales bacterium
CGGCGGCGCGGTAATCGCCGCTGTAGCGCATGGCGAATGTCAGGATGTGCGTGGGGATCCAGAACAGGACCGCCAGGGCGAACAAGATTCCGACGCCGTCGACTGCGCCCATGCCGTAGGCGCGTCCGGCCAGGATGGGCATGCCGCCCGCAACGCCGCCCCAGACGATGCTCCAGGCCGTACGGCGTTTCAACCACAGTGTGTAGACCACGACGTCGAAGAACCACCCGCCAAAGACGATCAGCCCATAGAGTGGATCCATCAGCGCGGCCATCCCCACGCCCACGACTGAAATGACCAGTCCGAGACGCAGCGCCTCAGCCGGGGCCACGCGGCCGTCCGCCAGCGGACGGTGGTGGGTGCGGTTCATCACCGCGTCGATGTCGCGGTCGTACCACATGTTCAGGATCGTGCTGCCGGCGATGGCCAGAAACAGGCTGACCGCCAGGAAGAGCAGCGTGTCCCAATGCAGCACCGGACAACGGGCGCTCATGTAGCCGGCAAGACCGGTGGAAAGCAGCAAGCTGGTCTGCAGGGACTTGGTCAGCGGCCAATACAGCCGCAGCCTGGTTCTGAGGCGTTGGAAGTATCGCATCACGCCCTCCATAGCAGCCTTCATCTAGCCTCGCGAGCACAGCGGAAGCCGACAGCGGGACTGAAGTATTCCGGTGCGGCGTTGTTGCGCACCCAGAGGCGCAAATCCATATCGTACGAGTCCTTCGAGCCGCCGCGCATGAAACGGTAGTGCATCCCTTCGTAAACGTCCCCGGTCCACTGCCACACGTTGCCGGCCATGTCGTACAGGCCGTAGGGGCTGGCCGAGTCGAGTGTAGCGTAGCCCGCGTAGCTGAGTCCATTATAGAACCCAACAGGGCTGGTGCGCGAACCGAAACTGCTCATGTCCTCGAACGGGTCGCGGCTGGCGTAGAAATTGGCGTTGTTGCGGGCGAGTGCATCGCCCCACGGGTAAGGTCGTCCGTCCGTGCCTCTTGCTGCCTTTTCCCACTCCAGTTCCGCCGGCAAGCGCCAGCCGGAATAGCCGCAGTACGCCCGCGCCCCGAACCAGCTCACGTTGGTCATGGGGTGATTTTCGTAACCCTCTCTAACCTCGAACGTGCCGCCGTCGAAGGTGAAGCGGGAAGCCGGATCGTCCAGCGGGACGACCAAGTAATCCCCCGCCGGAATTTCCACTTCATGCCGGGCGCCGTGAAACACATCACCGGGATAATACCCCACGATTTTCTCTTCCGCGATCTCGAGCGTGCCGTCGGCCAGCGCGGCGTTGAGGAAATCGACGTACTGCGCCACGGTCACGTCGGTGACCATGATCTCGTAGTCGTAATCGAGCGCCAGCGGATCGTCGAACTGCCCGGAAAGGAATTCGCCCGCCGGCACCACGGCCCAGGCGTCGGGATCGACGCCCGTATCGTAAACGGGAATGGGCGCATCCAGATCGACCGAACCGCAGGAGGCCAGGAGAACGCTCAGCAGCAAACACGTCGTCGGCATGCGTTTCATCCCCCCACCTCCGCCGATAGTTCGTGGCCGGCTTCTTCCGTCCAGCGCCCCTTTCTTTTGAACAGATCCAGCAGGCGCCAGATCATGGCCAGCGCCAGGACGACCAGCAGCATCCCCAGGCCGAAGTCGACGAGCAGCATGACCGTGTTGACCAGCGGCTGCTGGGTGGCCTCGGGGACGAACAGGCGCTTCATCTCGAAAGTCGTGCCGGCGGCAAAAGCCAGGTCCGAGAGGACGACGATCGACCAGCCGTACAGTTTGCGGACCCTGCCCTTCAGCCCGATCATGTCCCCGTAGTACAGCAGGATGATGGTGGCGACGATGGCCGAGAGGATGTGCCAGTGTCCGGTCAGCTCGATGCGTTCCTCGCGCGCCGGCCAGACGCGGAAGATCTCGTCCAGCCGTACGGCCATGAGGATTCCGATCCCACTGACGGTAAAATTCATGTACACCATCTGCCACAGCGCGCCGAATTTGAGCGGATCGCGCAGCAGCGCGCCGAGTTTCTGCCGGAAATTGGGCTTCGAGATTCCGGCCACCCCGCTGCGGATCAGCTTGTCCCAGCCGAAGATCACCAGGCACAGCGCCGCCAGCATCGACGGCGTCGCCCCGACGTAGATGATCATGTGGGCGACCGGTTCCAGCGGCGTCACCACGCCCCATACTCCCAGGTTGAGGATAATCGTGCCCAGAATCATCAGGGGCATGGCGAGTTTGTGCAGCAGGCCCTTGAAATCCAGCCAGCGGCCGACGATCAGCGTGAGCATGATGGCGATCAGCGCCAGCATGATGTGCAGGTGGCCGATGACTGAATACTGCAGCGTGGTCTTATCGGGGTAGCGGATGATGTTTTCGGCCAGCATCACACGGAAACCGTTGCCGAAATATGAACCGGGTACGGCGCCAAAACCGGCCGAGATCACCGTTGTGAGCGCCGCGGCGAAAAAAGCGACCCGCTCCAGATCCACACCCCGTTTGGTGCGGGAATAGGCGTTATCCGCCTGGTAGTATTCCTCCCGCCACGGCCACAGGGCGACGACCAGCACGACCCCCGCGAAGAAGACCAGGGTCAACCCTGCGATGTATAAACCGTGCAGGGGCCAGCTGTGGCCCCAGTAGGCGAAGCCCATGCCGAAAACCATGGCCGTCAGGTAGCCGCACGTGACCAGGGCGCGTACGGCGGTTCGGTAGAACTGATTCATTTTCAGCAGGCCGGTGATCATGTAGGTTTCGATGGCCACCACGGCCATGGCGATGGAATGGTAGAGGATGATGATGCGGCCCTCGCGCTCCGCCGGAACCAGGTTCATATTAAACGCCCGCACCACGACGTCGCGCACGCCGAACTCGGCCATCGGCCCGGAGAGCATGCCGAAGATCGCCGTCTCCAGTGCGATCATGGCCACGGCCACGAGAATCAACCCCTTGGTGGACTTGAAAAGGTAATTGAAGCGCGCTTGCACGAACTGCATCGGCAACTCCTTGCCGGTTATCTCAATCTCGATCCTGGACGCTCGGCCCGTGAATTCTCGCCCATATTTTGCTCGCGCTTACGCCTCGGCGCCAGTCAGCCGCTCCCACAGGTTGGGCCAGAAGAATACGATCACGAGGCCCAGGCAGGTGATCGGTGCCAGGGCGAAGAGCGAGAAACGCCCCAACTGCTGTGCGGTGGCGACGGCCAGCGGAATTCCCACAACCAGCTCGGTCAGCCCAGCGCAGACGCCCAGGATCCACACCCATTCCTTGGGTTTCATCAGTACCGCCACGGTGACCACGGCCCAGGCCAGCATGGCCAGGAAATGCAAATGCTGCACCAGGGAGAAGATCGGCGTCCCGTGGGTGATGATGCGGCTGGTGCTGGCGATGCCGTTCATCCAGCAGAAGATGTAGGCGATGCCGGTGAACAAAGCCAGCAGCGTCCGGCTCCAGGATACCTTCCCCACCGATCTCATGAACAGGAAGTACAGCAGCACGTACGGCCAGAAGAGGATGAAGTACACCGGGGGCAGGCCTGCGGCCATGTAGGGTACGTTGACGAACCAGCTGCCCAGCAGGGCCGGCACGATGGCGATCACGGATAGAAAGAAGGCCCAGTTCTTCCCCTTAAAGAAACCGTAGGCGCTGACGGCGAACAGCACGCCGGCAAGCATGCCAAAATTCGCCAGGATCGGATGGATATAGCGTAAAAGGATTTCGCATCCCGGTTCGGCCGACGGCGTGTTCATGCCCTTCACGTACCAACTCATGAAGAGCACGTAATGGCCGATAATGCCCATCAGGGCTGCGATACTGGCCAGGATGCCTCCCAAACGGTTGTTGGTTTTCATTTATTCGCTCCTTTTCTTGAAGTCATCAGTGGCTTCTTATGTTTCATGCAAGAAGGTTATTGAGAACCTTCGCTCGTATGACAAACGGCACAACCCTTGTAGTAAGCGGTGTCGTTGTGTGCGGCGACGTAAACGACGGTACCCGGGTCGATCGTAAGATCGCAGTTATCGAGGAAGAAAGGGCCCTGCTCCTCGTCCCATTCCGCGACTTGAACGTCGCAGGCCACGTAGATGGTCCCGCGCCAGGTATCGTTGCAGAGAGGGCCGTGGATCACCCGATCCACTTCGACCGTCTTCCCTCCGATTTCGGCCAGCGTGGGTGTGGGAACCGGCTCGGCCGGATCCAGCGGAGGAAACTGCGCCGGATCACTCACGTGTCCGACGCTGTCCGGGGGGCACACATCGGCCTGGCAGGCCGAGAGGCACAACATCACGAGCAGGAGCGCAACACTGGGCTTCACGGTGAATCATCCTTGGGATTCGGAGATAAATCCAGGTTGACGGTTCTGGATGGGTTTGGGGCTCCGGGGGCTTCGATGCGGTTGACGATGCCGCGCACGCCGGGGATTTCCCGGGCAAGATCTTCTGCCATGCTGCGTTTGGCCAGCGAATCGACCTCGCCGGCCAGATGAGCGATGCCGTTCAACACCCCAACGCGCACGTTGGTGGAAGCAATGCGACTCTCAGCCGCGAATTTGGCCAGGATCGCCGCTCGCAGGTTTTCGTCAGGAATGAAATGGGCCAGTTCCGTCATCGTCCCTCGCTACAATCTCAGAACTGTCCATTTCAGTGTATACGCAGATTGTGTTTTTGAGAACGACTTTTATCGTATCCGTCGATCGTTAAAAGCTACCATTCGCCGCGGGCTGCCAGTCCCGCCGGATCGAGGATGACGATCTGGTGCCGTTCGACGTGCAGCAGCTTCTCGTCTTCCAGTGTCTTCAGCGCACGGCTGAGTACGTCGCGCACCGTGCCCAGGCGGGTGGCCATCTCGTCGAACGTCGTCCAGGTGCGGCGCGGGACCACCAGGCGATCGCCTGCAACGCCGGCGTGCTTCAGCAGCGTCTTCGCCACGCGTGCTTCCACGCTGCGCAGCGAAAGATCTTCGACCAGGCCGATGAAGTAGAGCACCTGTTCTCCCAGCCTGCGGATCACCGCCATGGCCAGCTGCGGATGCCGATCGATGAGGCACAGGAAATCCGCTTTCTCGATCGCCCACGCTTCGACGGGTTCCAGCGCCACGACCGTGCCGGGAGAGGGGGTATCGGTGAGTAACGCCACGTCCCCGAACGCCTCCCCCGACTCGAGGAACCACAACGCCTGTTCGCGCCCCTCGGGGGACATGCGCGTCGCCTTCACCCAACCCTTCTCCAGAATGTAGAGGGATTCCGCCGGCTCCCCCTCGAGGTAGATGACCTCATCCGCGGCGAAGCGGCAGAACGTCGCCGCGCAAGCGATGGCGGTCTTCACCTTCGGCGGCAGCTCCGTAAAATGGCGCACCTGACTCAGGGTCTGCCTGACCCTGTTCAGACGCTGCGAATCGGAAAGTGAAGCGGAGGATGTCATCTGTTGATTTACTTTGCCATGCAAGTCGTGTGAAAACTATATCCGTTCTGGATTTTGGTGCAAGCTTGCGTTTCGATTCTGAATAAATCTAGCTCCAAGATATGTTCAAGTTCCACCCAGCCGGGTGGTTTCCTCCCATCGAATGCGCAGCACCATTTGGCCGACGGTGTATTTATGTACCATATCGCGACGGCACCCGAAGTTGTAGAATCGTTGGTGATAGCTATCACAATTCTTCTTCAAATTGAGTGTGGAATCCTGACCTGCACGTTCGTGGAGAGGAAAAATGAACCATAGAAAAGAATTCACGTGGCTATTCGTCTTTTTCCTGATTGTCGGCGCCGTATTTCTGGCGGGCTGCGAAGAAGATGAAAAGAATGGGGAAGGATTTACAATCCCTACTGTTACTTTCACGGCGCAGTATATAAGGAACACGATCCCACCGGGCCCAAGAAGGAACACGCTCGCACCTTCTCCTTCAGCCACAGCTTCACTTACGCCGACGATCCCTTACTATGGTTGTCCCACCGACCCGCCGCTGGTTACCGTGCTGGTCAACAGCTTCTGCCGCAGCGGCCCCTCGATCGACTACGATAAATTGACCACTTTCACCCCGGGCTCCCAAATCCCTCTCGCCGGCTACTATCGGCAGAAGAACGGCACCATCTGGTGGAACGTGATCCGGCCGGATACGAACACCGACTGCTGGATCTTCGAGGATTTGGTGAGCGTATGCATTCCATTGGACGACGTCCCCTTACTCACACCACCGCCCACACCCACCCCGCGCCCGCTGCCAGGTGGCGGTGGAGGAGGCGGCGGGCTGCACTGCGATCCCCTGGCCCACTCCGAAGCGGCGTGCGGCGATGGAGCCTGGGACGATGATTATCACGAATGTGATTGCTCGGTGCTGTGCGGCCACTTCGGGGATCAGGCATCCTGCGAGGCGCATTCGACCTGGTATTGTTCCTGGAACGGGAGTGCATGCGTGGTGCCGTAATCGCAGCGGAAGACGAAATCCGTTCGAATTTGTATACATACGTTCCTTGGATTTCCATTCTGCAAGGAATAACTACAAAACGATCTTTGCTTTTCGCCGCATCGCATCCGCGCTGCTGTTGCCCACGTAGAAGGTGTACGCCTCGCCCAGGACCCACTGCGTGGTATCTGGATTATAGAATCTAAGGTCTTCTTTTTTCACACAGATCGCGATATTCTTTTTCTCCCCTGCCTTCAATACCACGCGCCGATATCCCTTCAGGAGTTTCACGGGACGATCTCGATCGGCGCCGTTTGAACCGGCGTACACCTGGACCACCTCCGCGCCCTCTCGATCCCCACTGTTTTCCACCTCCACACTTACCCGAATGACGTCGCCCTCGTCCACAGCTTTCAGATTGTCGATGGCAAAGGTTGTGTAGCTCAGCCCGAACCCGAAGGGAAAGGCCGGCCGGATGCCCTCTTTATCGAACAGCGTATAGCCGTGATAGTACCCATATTCGATCTCGTACGGTTTCTGCCCGATCTCCAGAAAGGGCGGATAATCTGTTTCATCGCGTGCGATGGTGAAGGGCAGTTTCCCGGACGGATCGACCCGCCCGCTGAGGATGTTCGCCAGCGCGGTTCCACCCTGTTCGCCGCTGTAGTAGTTCATGATGATCGCATCGGCGGATTCTTTCCATTCCTCCACGATGATGGCGCAGCCGCCGAAGAGCACCACGACGACTTTTTTACCCGTCTCCTTCATCGCCCGGATCAAAACGACCTCCCGATTCGAGAGACGCAGGCTGGTCCGGTCGCCGCCGCTGTTCTTCGGTTTCTCGTCCCGGCTGTAGCTGGTGTTTATCAGATATTCCCCCTCCTCGAAGCGATTGCTTCCGGCGCAGATGACGATCACATCCGAGTCCAGCGACGCCCGGATGGCTTGCGCCACGTCCGTACCCTGCGATAGAGTCACCCGCTCGAAGACGTTCTTCAAACCGGCATACGGCGTGATCACGTTCTTGCTGAACACGCGGCTGCTGCCGTGGTCGCCGACGTTCTCCTCGTCAGCGTAATCCCCGACGACCGTTACTGCCGAGGCTTCGCGTAAAGGCAGGACGCCTTCGTTACGCAGCAGCACGATACCCTTCTCGGCGGCTTCCAGCGCCAATTCCCGGTGTGCAGGAGATGCAACGACACTTCGATCTCTGGGTTTGATCTCGGGAACCGTGCGGATCAGAACCGAGAGGATGTTCTTAACCGCCCGGTCGATGTGACGCATGTTCAGCTTTCCGCCGCGCAGCAGTTTGGGGATCTTGCGGTAGCGCCAGGTGAACATCATCTCCACATCGCAGCCTGCGCGCAGGGAATGTTCCGCATCGTGGATGCCCCAGACGAAATCCGAGAGTACGAAACCGTCGAAGCCCCACTCGTTCCGCAAGATATCGGTCAACAATTTTTGATTTTCGCAGCAGTAGAATTCGTCGTAGCGGTTGTAAGCACCCATCATGGACAACGCACCGGCCTCGACGCATTTCTTGAAATGCGGCAGGTACACCTCGTGCAGCGTGCGCTCGTCGGTCGTGACGTTGACGTGAAAGCGCAGGTCTTCGATGCTGTTCAAGGCGTAATGCTTGGGGCAGGCGATCATACCTTCCTCCTGCACCGCGCGCGTCAGCGCCGCCCCCATGCGTCCCAAGAGAAACGGATCCTCCCCGTAACTTTCCTGGCTCCTGCCCCAACGCGGATTGCGCACCAGATTGATGCAGATACCGGCAAAGTAATTCGCTCCCTGGGCGATGGCTTCCGCGGCGATCATCTTGCCCACGCGGTATTCCAGATCGTCGTCGAACGCGGAGGCGCGGCACATGGAAACCGGCAGGCAGGTGCTGTTGCCCATCACCACGCCGCGCGGGCCGTCGGTAAACAGGATCGGCGGAATGCCCAGGCGTTTGCAACCGCCTGCAGGTATGGGTTCGTAGTTGTACTGCCGCCGATGAAAGATCATGTTCTTCAGGCTGGTCAACATACCCCGGCCGGAAAGCATGTGGATCTTTTCCTTCTCGGTCATATCGGCCACCAGGGCATCGACCTGCCGGTTCAAGTTTTCTTTGGTCCTGTCGCTGTGGTAACTTTCAACCGCAGTCTGGAAGTTCATCCTCGTTCTCCCATTTTATATGGCATCACGTTGAAGTTGCATTGTCTTCATCCTGCATGCTTTCACAGCGTTTTAAGAAATCCCGATATGGCCCGCAGGGCCGCATCCTTCTGCTCGATATGCAGCAAGTGACCGACCCCCTCCAGCCGCACGTGTGTGGGATCGTAGAGCAGCGCCAGACCTCGTTCGACCTCCGCATCCGTCAGAATCCCGCCGGCGTTCGGATCGGCCTGCAGCAAAAGCACCGGACAGCGAATCGACGGCAGCAACAGCGCCGCCTCAAATCCGGCCGCCGCGCTTTCAGGATCATCGATCAGGGTGGACAACATATCCGGGTCGTTAAAATACAGATTCTGGGCGACCCATTGATTACCTACCTTTTCACGGATCTTTTCCACCGAATGTTTTCCGCCGGCGAGATCGCGCCAGACGATAAGGTCTTCCCGGCTATGCTTCAGGTGCGCTAGCCAACGGGCGGCCGTCAGCGGCGAGTCCCCCACTACAACAGCACGGATTTGATCCGGGCACTGGGCGGCAACGAGCAGCGCCACCATGCCGCCCAGCGAGTGCCCGAAGATGATGGCCGGTTCCGACACCCGCTGCTGCAGGAAGGCGATCATATCATCTGTATAATCCTGCAGGCGATACGCACCGGACACGCGTCCAGATCTGCCATGGCCGCGAAAATCCGGCGCATACAGATGCCAATCCTCTGCCAGGTCCGGCATGATCGACTCGAAGCTTTGCCAGCCGTTTGATCCACCGTGCAGCAGCACCAGCGGCGGACCGCAAGCCGGTCCTTCCACATAATGGATCGTTACGATACCTGTGTCGAATGAGTACTGGGATATATCTATCGGCATTTTTCAGATTTTGAGTGGATCAACGGGGACGCCATCCGCGGATCGGTTCTGTCCCAGACCATACTTGACAATAACCGAGACGGATAAAACGCGCCACTCACATCTGCAGCCCGATTCTCTCGATGCGGAAATTCATTCGGGCGGCTGTTTAATTTTAGCGTGTCTGTAGATAACTACGGCGGAGTGACGCCAAATATGCCCGTACCGCTGGTGAAAACGATCTGCCCGGTCGCCGAATCGCAGTCCGCAGCCAGGCCGTCGAAGGCGAAATCGAAACCCAGCAGCGTCAGCGTACCGTCCGGCTCGAGGCGGCGCACGGCGTTGAAGCTGGAATAATTTACCGGCAGGGATTCTCTACCGAGGCTCTCGACGGTATAAATCCGCCCATCCGGGCAGCTTGTCAGAGTCGCCAGGGTGATGCCCGGGTCCGCCTGGGTCAGATCTGCGATTTCTTCCCAGGCTGCACTCGCGGCATTCCAGTGGAAGAGCCGGCGCGGATAGGAAGCAGCGGGATCGTCGCGGTGAAAGAAGGCAATGGCGTAAAATTCGCCTTCCGGGGTGATCGCCAGGGACACATTTTCACCGCCGGGAATCCCATCGATGACAACCGGATTTCCCTGCTCGTCCAACGACATGACGCGGCTGCAATCATCCCACCACGGCAGGTCGGTTTGGGGATGGACGGTGATCGAAAACGGGAAACACTCGGGGCGATAGTATTCTTCGAACGTCCCATCGGCCGGATCGAAACGAAGAATCTCGCCGCCGGCGCTCGTGTCCCCCAACACCAGATACCCATTCCCTTGAGAATCGAAAGCCATGGCGCGTTCCATGCCGTAGGGCACGGTCGTGACTGGCTTCAGGGTTTGCGGATCTGCAACGCGGTAGATCGTCGTCTCGCCGTTGGGCTGGTTGTCCCCAAAGGCAACGTAGACGGCGTCGCCGGGATTCGCAGCCAAGGCCCAGGAGTTGCTGGTGACCTGGTAATACACCTCGACGGTTTGTGCTTCCAGATCGACGGCATACACGTCCGTGTTGGGATGATACATCAGCAGGCGTCCATCGGGCGCAAATACACCCGCCTCGGAAAGGTTTGCATTTTGCAGCCAGGGAATGGAAGAAACCGACCCATTCTGCAGATCGATGACGTCCACACCCGTCCAATTCGTCACGTAGAGCAAGCCGTCGGGTCCAAAGGCGAGCCACGGCTCCGGCCCGTAGCCCGAGGCGAGCTGCGTGAGTTCACCCGACTCGGAAACCTGCACGACGGCGCCACCCGTGAGAGCAGCAACCTCGCCCTTCGAACTGACGGCGAATTTCCGTCCAAAGACGGCATCCGAAATGAGTTTGACCTTGCCGTCCGGATCGATGCGAGTCAGACCGTTTTCCATAGCGTAAACGCTGCCATCCGGGCCGGCTTCCAGATTGCGGTTGCCGTTCGGAGCGACGATGCGCGCCGTACCATCCGGATCGACCCGATAGAGGCGGCCCCCATCGCGGCTGGCGAACCACAGGGCGCCATCTGTCGCCGCGATTCCGGTTTCAATCACAACGCCAGGGCAGCGGAACACCACTTCGATCGACCCGTCCGGTTTCAACTCGTAGATCGAATCCCCGCCGTCCGTCACCGCCAGGACGCGGCCGTCCGCGCTGCTGCGCACCCACCAGGGAACGAATTTCGCCTGCCAAAGCATTTCAACTTCCGTGCCCGGCTCGGTGATCGTGTATCCAAGATTGACCGGGGAACCCTCGCCCTCACAAACCCCCGGCGAGGACGGAGAATGGGAAGCCTGTGCAACACTGTCCGATTCGGGTTCCAGTTCGTCTACGGTCTGAGCAGTTATCTCGTGAACTACATCCCCCGAGCGGTCGCCCAGAAACGTCTGCACGTAGATGTTCTTAACGGGTCGGTTTCCAATCGCCGCGAGCGGCATCTTCACCTCGATCACCTCGGCCTGCGCCGCGGTCACGCCATCGAGGGGCTCCATTCCATCGGTTATGGGGAAAGGCGCAAAGACCGCCTGGTTTTGATCCGGCCAGACGCTGAGTTGGTAGTCTCCCTCGCCACCATCCACGTCCAGGAGAATATCGTAGTGATCGAGCGCACCATCTTCGTGCAGGGAAATGAGCAGATAGAAGTATCGATCGTTGCTGAACGCACGTACTTCAGCCAGGTCGGGAGAACCCGGCACCTGGTCGCCGGACGGATCGGAAGCGGCCACATCGTAACCCGCCCAATCGTCCATCTTCCCGTCGATCGTAATTCGAGTGCGCGACGTTTCTGTTGGAGTCACGGTTTTCGTGGGTGAGGTAGAAGTTGAGGTTGGCACCGGCTCCGGTGTGTTCTGCGGCTTGGCGCATGAAGCTAGAAAGCCAAAAGCGAGGACAATCGCTACGAGCGTATTCATACCGACAAATTTCTTCACGACAATCTCCTTTGTATACCAATCGAAATAAAGAGCTCTCCCTTTATAAACGTTACATTTCTTCCGGGAACGCATCGATTCGTAGCATACAAGGTGAAGAAGACGTACACAAGCAGGAATGAGTACTATAAATGATGGTATTGGAATCGTCCGTAGAGCCCGACTCCGGTAACTCTGCGCGTGTATGCTGGAATGCACTAGATCATGCAAGCCGAACGATTAGAATAGGTGGAGTTCTTCCGGTGGAATACGTCGAAAGCGAGTGGATCCATGAAGCGCCAAGATTACATCTTCATGAAAGGCACATCTGCCATCTTCCCGATCGTATAGAGTGTGACGATCTGAGTGAGTTATTCCAATACTACAGATAACGCCACTCAGCGCGTAGCACGATCTGCTTTATCAACGGATCTGACTGCCACCTGTTTTTCTTCAGATTCCACAGAACCGACACGCCTGCACCGTCAGCCGTCAGGTATTCAAATCAACGCATGCACACGATACGCTGGTCCGTCCAGCCCTCGATAGTGGGATTGTGCGCCACAAAATCCAGCACACCCCAACTATCCGCATATCCTTCGGTCCAGACACAGTATGCATCGTCCTCCCAGTCCGTAAGGTGCGGATCGATGCTCTCGTTCCCGGAGATATCCATTTCGCCCAGGACATCCAGGCCCGAGATGATGTAGCTGACCTGCGAGCCGGTGACGGTATTGTCGCGCAGCGTGAGGGTGCCTCCAGCAGGAATGTATCCCCAGGTGCGGCAGAACGTATCGGTATCACACAGCGCACCCTCAGGCGCCGGGGAAAAGATGGAGCAATCCTCGGCGATGCCGTACGTTGCCGGCGCAGGATTTCCCATGCAGCCGTTCGCCCAGGCATGCACACCCAGGACGATGCCCGCGTGGATGCCGCCGCAAGTCGGGTCGGCCTCGTTGACGATCTGGTTGCCCGTAACCTGCAAGCCGGTGATCAACCCTAACGTGTTGGGGCCCATGACGATCCCAGCAAACATGCCGTAGTTGCCGGGGCGCGCCCGGACGATGTTGTCCGCAATGACGATATCGCGTCCACCGAAGGATGCGATCCCGACATCGGAGGCGTCCACGATCAGATTGTTGGTAAGCCGGTGCGCCGGTCCCACGAACGTCATGCCGTCCGACCAGGCAGAAACGGGGTCATCCGGATCGGTCATCGCACATCCCGGCGCATGCACGTGTTCTCCGGCGGTGTCGACCGTCACTGAATCGATGCGGTAGTTCGCACCTGAAAAGTAGAACGCCGTGCCGCACTCCGTGTTCGACAAGATCACATCTTGCACGATCATCCCCGTGCTCCAGCGATCGGGATGGGCTTCATAATCCTGTGCGGGGTCGGAATGATCGACTTCACCGCCGAAATACAAGGTGCCCGGGTTACACCAGGGATCACCGCCGTTTTCCGGAGAACATTCAGGCAGCCACGAGCCCCAATTGTCGTTTTCGCCCTCTGCGATGGCTTGATTCTGCCCTGGAAGGCGGTCCCCCGTGCATAGGCGTTCCGCACGGTTGCCATCGAGGTCCAGGTGTTGGAGGGTAATATTGTCGATCAATCCATGGTCATTGACAACCGAGCGCGGCAGCAGATGGACAACAAACCCTTTCAAATCGGCCGTGGCCTGGAGCAAAGCATGGTTGTCTTCATCCGTCGATTGAAACGTCAGGTCGCTCTTTGCATCCGGATACACTAAAAAGATGGTTTTGTCGATCAGATATCCCTGATAACCCGAATCATCCACACCGGAGGTGAAGAGAATGGTATCACCGCTGCACGCATAACTGATGCAGGTTTGAATGGCATCGCTGTCCGGTTGGTCGTCGTACGGATTGGCGCCACAAGAATCCACGTTGACTTCGATGGGACCCGTTGCGTTCGACCCTTTACGTACCGCAACCCTGCGGAAGGTTTCTGCGCCATCGCCCGAATCTGATATGCGAAAGTCTGCGTCTTGATCGCGGTTGGCGAAGAAGGCGTCGCAGATCGGAATTTCGACCGTTTTGATTTCTCCTGTTCCAGTTTTGATGACCATCCTGGTATCTTTGTATTTTCCGTCCCCGTACGGTCCGCCACTTTGCGCATCGTACTGGATATTAAAGGTATCCGTTCCCTCATCGAGATACTCGATGACGAACACAACCCGCGACGTTGGAGAACCTTCATAAAGGAATTCATCATCCACACGGAATTGGATGTAGTAATCCGGATCATTGTTCCCGTCGTTCGATAAGAGGGGTGATCCATTTCCAGAAATGAAACCGTTTCCACCTTCGTCGGGCAATGCCATCGTGCGAGTATCATGATCCCCACCGGGAACGATGCTCAGTCCAGCGTACGCTTCCTGAGGTTGATATGACACTTCGTCGCCGAACACATCTTCGGTGGGCGTAATCGTTGGCGTGTCCGTCGGCGCGGTCAGCGGCGTATTCGTATTCGTCGAAGCTGGTTGTGTATTCGTTGAAGAGCCGCAGGCCGCAGCAAGAAGTCCAAGGCTCAGATACAGAAACCCTTTCACTGGCAACTCTTTTAGCATAGGTCATCTCCTCGGATTTTGTGTACGCATTGAAGGTAAAATCGTCTGGCAACAAGTTACAGGCACACGTCTTGCCGGCAGCATCGTTTTATCAAGACCATGTTAGCCAAACTTGAACACCACTACGGAAGATATTCTCGAGTGTTTGCTTGGCGCAGGATTTCGATACTCGTTTACTCATTTTATATATAGATACACCATCGCACAATATTGCCCTTCCTCTTTAGTGCGCGACTAACCCCTGATTTCATCCATTGTACAATTTTGCGGCGTCACCCTACCGTGTACGAAATGCACATCGCGTGCGAAGCGTATAATGGATTCAATCCGGGACGCAGGCTATCGACACCTTGCTGACTTTACCCAAATCCCGGTTTACCTCCTACAAGCATGAAACCCGCCTTCGGAAGAGCGAACATCAACTCTTCCACTATTCCCCCACTTTGACTGCCCACTCGGCGAGCAGGGAAGGATACACCGGTTCGGTCAGCAAGCGGCGGAACACCTGGGTCCGGTCGTCGCCTTGCAGCAGCGGCGCCATCAGGCGTTTTCCTTGCGCGTAGGTAAATGCATATACCTGCCGGAGTGGAGACTTCAGGCTCTGGAAGAATGGACGGATATACTCTTCCGGGTAAGGGGTGTATTTCAATGCATACGCAACGATTTCCGCTTCGGAACGTCCCTCCCAAAGCATCATGACCAGATTATTGCCCAAATCATCCAACGCGCTGGCGGAAAAGGCACGGATGAGCTTCACCAGGTCTACGCCGTCGATCTTGCCCCCCAGTTGTGGGTCGACTTGCTCCGTAATCCAATGCGCAATCTCCTCCGGAGTGAAGATCATCTCCTGCGCCAATGAGGCGATCCCCTCGGAGATGACGAGCTGCGGCCCCGGGATGAACACGGACTGTTCCAGGTAGCCGCGATCGTGATAAAGATGTTTCTCCTTCAACGCAAATTCCGTATGGTGACCCGGATAACATTCGTGGCACATTTGATACAACAAGCCGAATAAATGGATCGGCCGGCCGATGTTGAGTTCGAGGCGAGAGCGATAACCGCCCAGGTACCAGTTCGCCGCACCGTACGATTTCTCGCGCACCGTGCACACCTCAACTGCTTCTTCTGCGGGCAGTTCAACAAACTGCTGCGTACGGCGGCGAGCCTCATCCAGTAATCGATGCATCAACTGCTCAACGAGCTCCGGTCGATCGGAGGGGAGTACGGTTCGTTCCTGCAAGGTCCGAAAGCGTTCCCTGACGTCTCCCCCGCCAGGCAGTGCCTCCGACAGAAGCGCCAACGCCTGCTCGAATTCCGCATCCGGTTTCCACACCGGAAGGACGTCCAAACACTGCTGAATCTCATCCTGCAGCACGTGGTCCTGGCCGGCAAGTTTACGGCAAAAAACCTCCATGGCGCGGACCTGTCTGGACAGCAAGCCGGCACGTTGTTGATCGAATCCCTGCGAGGGTAAGGAATCCCGGAGCGCTCGAGCGGCAGCGACAAGATCGACCGGCGTTTCTTCCGGTTCCTGCACCGCACTGTCCCTCACATCCGTCGGACCGTAGTAGGAATCGACAAACGGTCCGTCACCCACACCTTGGAAGGCTTTATCGATGCGAAAAGCCAATCGTATGTAATCCCCGACCCAGGTCTGCGCCATATTCTTGCGTCCTTCAAATTGCTGGCCGGGAAACGGCTGCGAATTTGACCTCGACCTCCTCTTCTCGCATCTAGCCGGCCGCTTTCCCCATGTCGATATATCGGGTGCGGTATCCCTCGTAATCGGGCACCAGCCGATCGTATAACCCATCCATCAACGGGGATGAAATCATGAAATCCGCCGTGGAACGGTTGCACGCGATGGGAATGTTCCACACCACGGCCATCCGCAGCAGGGCTTTCACATCCGGATCGTGTGGCTGCGGTTCGAGCGGATCCCAGAAAAAGATCAAAAAATCGATCTCGCCGTCGGCGATCTTGGCCCCAACTTGCTGGTCACCGCCCAACGGGCCGCTTTGCAGTTTCGTGATTTTAAAGTCGAGCTCTCGTTCCAGCATCTCACCGGTCGTGCCCGTGGCATAAACCTTGTGGTGCGCCAGGAGATCGCGGTTGAATCTGGCCCACTCCACCAGAGTCTGTTTCTTGTTGTCGTGCGCCACCAGGGCGATCCTTTTGTCCTTTTCCATAACCATCTTTCGGTCCGTCATCTGATTTATCCCGTCCTTCCTCTGGATTAATATCGCGGTCGGGAAATGCTAGCCCGCGTTGGCAATTTCCACGTAACGATCGATCCTTCGGCCGATGAATTCAATGCTGCCCTGCCAGAATGCCCTGCCGCGCAGGTCGATGCCAAATCGCCCGGCCAGATCGGCCGCATTCCCTTGCCCGGTGCTTCTGAGCAAGGATTCGTATTCTGCGATGAAATCCTGGCCGCGCTCCTTGTAAACGGCGTATAGGCCCAACCCAAACAAGAGCCCAAATGTATACGGATAGTTGTAGTAGGACAGATGCGGCGAATAGTAATGCGGTTTCCAGGCCCACATGTATTGGTGCTGGAATTTTTCGTCCAAACCATCGCCGTAGGTCTCACGCTGGCAGCGCAGCATGAGCTCATTGAAATCCTGCACGGATAATTCCCCGTTTTCGCGCCGTTCAAAGACTTCTTTCTCGAAGAGAAAACGCGAGTAGATATCCACGATGATCTGGGATGCACCAAGTAGAAAATTTTCCAGAATGGCGAGTTCCTCCGCTTCTGTTCCCACTTCAGCCAGCATCGCCTCCGTGATTAAGGTCTCGTTGAAGATCGATGCAGTTTCGGCCAGCGTCATTGGCGTCGAGCGCTGCAGCATGGTCAGTCCGGTGTGGCACTCGTTATGGAACGCGTGGCCCAATTCATGTGCAAGCGTCGAAACCTGATCGAGCGATCCGTCGAAGTTGCACAGGATGCGGGATTCTTCGAGCGACGGTACATCCATGCAGAACGCGCCGCCGCTCTTTCCCCTGCGGGGCTCGGCGTCGATCCAATTGCTGTCGAAAGCATGGTCGGTAAACGCAGCCAGGCGCTCACTGAAAGACTCGAAGTTCTGGACGATAAATTTCCGTGCTTCATCGTACGAGAACGTGCGTTCAACCTTCCCGACGGGCACAAAAATGTCCCACCACGCCAGCTTTTCCTTTCCGAGCAGCTTTGCCTTCGCCTTGAAGTATTTTCGGAATTGGGGAAAGGAGCCCTTCATGCTGTCCAGCATCGCTTGTAGTGATTGGCGATCGATCCTCGACTGGTCCAACGAAGCGTGCAGCGAATCCTCACGCCCCCTGCGTTTGTCGATCGTGTTGACCTCGCCCTTTACCCCGTTCATGCACGCGGCGAGTTGTTCGCACACCGATTCCCATGCTTCGATTTCCGCCTCATATGCCGCTCTGCGAACACGCTCATCCGGATCGTAGCGGCGGATATTCTGCAGGGCCGGCATGGGGACATCTTCGATCTCGCCGTCGCGCTCGAACGCAACCGAAAGCTGCGAGGTCACGGTGCCATGCAGCTTTTCCCAGGCGCTGCCTCCGGAGAGCGAGAGCTCGGAGGCGAGCGTCTCCTCCGCCTGACTCATGCGAAACTGCGCCTGGCGGAGGGCTTCTTCCAGGAAAAACCTGTGGTGTCCCAATTCCGGTTCCACCTGAATTAGTGCTTCAATGCCTTTTTCGTCCTCAACCGCCGATCGGAGCCAACTCTGGAAATAGATGTGGGCGCGCTTCAACCGCACGGCGACGATCTCGTGCTCGGATAATTTCTTCTTGGCGACTTGATTGAACGAATCGGTGGACACAAAACTGTACAAATACGTTGAAATCGTCTCTCCCAAGATCGAACAGTCGTTCATACGCTCGATAAATCCACGAATAACGCCGGCCAGCGCCTCCATGTCGGAAGGATACCGTCCCCCTTCCTGAATGCCGTTGTCCTCGAGAAATGTTTCCAGGGATTCGATTTTCGATCGAAACGAGGCGAGCGCCGCTTCGAATTGCGCATCCTCCAGACCCGGATACACCGGAGTCATGTCCCAGTGTGGAAGAGTTTCGGTTTTTCGCTGCTCCATTATGATCTCTCCTGTCAAGATTTATCATCCGATGTGTATGGGTGAAAGACGATATCCGCGTTGGTTGGACCACCAATGTCAAGTGAGGTTCATCCCATCGTCAAGATCCTCACCACATTTGACATCAGTATTTCCACCATTCGTAGTTCAAAGAAATCACTCTCTGGTCAGAACGGCCTCGTTGACGCTGTCGGGTCCCGTGGTGACGTATCGCAACGTCCCATCTTCCAGAATTTGAAGGTATTCGTACAGCGCACCGCTCGGTTCACCGGAGGACAGATTCGTCGCTTTGAATTCATATATATCGCCGTCGATGTCGACGAAGGTGATATCGCCGGTCAGTGAAAACTCGGGGATTTCAAAGGTCCCGCATTTTGCGTTCAACTCGCACACCGGGTCCAACACGAAGGTGATGTGGAACACACCAGCGAACCCTTCCCACGTGCCACCCAGTCCCTTGATGATTGTATCCTCTAAGGCATCATCAGGAGATACATCTTCGGACTGCGTTTCGCCGCGGAACGTCGTAAAAATCTGATTCATGATCGCTTCGTAGTCGGCGCCGGTCGCATAACGAGTGTGGGTGGCGCCGTTGTCGAGCGCAATCGTTTGGCCCTGATGTTCCCCCTCTTCCACGATCACATCGACACCGTCGTAGGTCCAATCGAAGAACTCGGGATTTGTGACCGCCACGATGGTTATACCGTCCCAGATCAGGAATCCACCCGGATTCATGCCGATCTGATCGCTCCAATTCCGGGCGGTGTAACGCACAGCGGTGTCATCGATCGCATTCACGACATCCACATCATCGGGTTGTACTAAATACTGGGTGGCGTCCAGCGGGACGATGGACAAGCGCACCCCAGAATTGAAGAGGTAGCGGGCCGCCTCGGCGTCGATCCACATGTTCCACTCGGCGACCTGATTGTCGGTAATCGTAGGATCGTCGCTCAGGTTGCCGGGTACGCGAAAGGCGCCGCCCATAATGACCACATGGGCGATGTTGTCGATGATGCCCGGATCGATCTGCAGCGCGCGTGCGACGTCGATCATGGACGCCATGGCGACAATGGTTACCTTGTCGGGGGAACGCTTGACCAGTTCGACGATCAATTCGGGTCCTGCGGCAACATCATATTCATACACCGCTTGCGGCAGCGCCAAACCCCAGAAGTTGTCCGCTGCACCTCTCCAGCTTTCAGGGAACTCATGCGAATGGACATCCATGCGCTCGTCCGTGCCAAGGGCGATGGCGGTGTCCCGGCTCTGCAGGACGTCGTATAAAAACGCACCCCAGGCATTCAGCGCATTTTCGGGATGTATCTCGCCCCTGCTGAGCACCATGCCGATCAGATCGACGTTCGGGTGTTTGCTGAGGTAGATCGCGGCTCCGATGTCGCAGGGTGCGCCGCCGTGCGAGAAGATGACCGGAATCCTTTCTTCCGTCGGATTGGGGAAGGTGCTCGCCGCAGGTTGCAGCGTGACCTTTGGTGAGCTGGCTGCCTGCGGTGCCTCGCCGATCGCCGGCATGGTGGTGGTTGGCGTCCCGTCGATCGCGGGCCCGCAGCCGACAAGCAGGATCAGAGCAAATGCAGTTGAAACGAAATATTTTACGCTACAACGCATTCTCCACCTCCACTTGGTTTACCTCAACTTGTGCGCAGTTTGGAAGGCTGCTTTGTGGCAATGTTTACCTGCATATTAATTCATGTTTCTTTTTCCGCATTCATCAGCGCCGCCTCCACTCGCTCAACCACCGCGCCTTCGGCCACCAGCCGATGGACAGCCTCCACATGCGGATACATCACCCCGTCGCGCACGAGGAACGGTACCTGCGCGCGGATGAGCGCATAGGCTGCGCCGGTGCCCGCGCCCAGCTTCGCCGCCACACCCACGTCCTCGCGGCGGAAGTCGATCCCCTGCGCCGCGCAGAGCAGTTCGATTCCCAATATGCGTTCCACGTTGTCGAGGATCGAGCGCAGCTTCAGCCCGGCGGTGACGCCCATGCTCACGTGGTCCTCCATGTTGGCCGAGGTGGGAATCGTATCCACGCTCGCCGGGTGGGCCAGGATCTTATTCTCGGTGGCCAGCGCGGCGGCCGTGTACTGGGTGATCATGAATCCGGAGTTGAGTCCGCCTTCGCGCGTGAGAAAAGCTGGCAGCACGTGGATGTTCGAAGCCTCGTCGGTGAGGCGCATGATGCGCCGCTCGGAGATGTTGCCCAGCTCAGCAGCCGCCAGGCCGAGGTAGTCCATGGCGATGGCCAGCGGCTCGCCGTGAAAGTTGCCCCCCGAAAGCACCGTCGCCTCACCAGAATCATCCAGGAACAGCAGCGGGTTGTCGGTGACCGCGTTGAGTTCGATCTCGAACGCCCAGCGTGCGTAGGCGATCGCATCGCGCACCGCCCCGTGCACCTGCGGTATGCAGCGCAGCGTGTAGGCGTCCTGCACGTAGGCGGGATCATCGCCGCGGACGAAGTCGCTGCCCGCCAGGATACTGCGCAGGTAAGCGGCGCAATCCTGCTGGCGCGGGAACGGCCGCAGCTGATGGATGCGCTCGTCGAAGGCCAGCGTCGTGCCGTGCAGCGCTTCGAGGCTCAAGCCGCCGGCGATGTCGGCCGTCTGGCTGAGCCGCTCAGCGCGCAGCGTCTGCAGCACGCCCAGGGCGCACATCACTGCCGTGCCGTTGGTCAGCGCCAGACCCTCCTTGGCCGCCAATCGTACGGGCTGCAACCCGGCTACTCGCAGCGCCTCTCCGCCCGGCAGCAACGCGCCGCGATACTCGGCTTCACCCAACCCGATCATCGGCAGGCAGGCATGCGCCAGGGGCGCCAGGTCACCGCTGGCGCCCAGCGATCCTTTTTCCGGGATCACTGGATGCACGCCGGTGTTGAGCATGTCCAACAACAACTGCAGGGTGACGAGCCGCACACCGGAGTAGCCGCGCGCCAGGGTGTTGGCCCGGATCAAGAGGACGGCGCGCGTGGAGGGCGGATCCAGGGGATCGCCCACGCCCACGGCGTGGCTGGCGAGGATGTTGCGCTGCAGCTGCTCGGTCTGCTCGGGAGGGATCACGCGATCCTTGAAGGCCCCGAAACCCGTAGTGATGCCATAGGCGATCGCGCCGTCGTCGATCAGCCGCTGCACCGCCTCCGCCGCTCGCTCCACCCGCGCCGCTGCCGCCTCGCTGAGCGCGAGTCGCGGCTGCCCGGGTGCACCGAATGCGACCATGCGCACCTGATCGAAGGTCAGGTGCTCACCGTCGAGTAGGAGGGTATCCGTTTCGTTCATGAGTCGAATCTCCGCAGAGTCCGATCAAACGACAGTATCTTGCCGCGTTTGATCACCTGCCGCACCGGGTTTCCACCGAAGGCGTACGCCAGATGGCGGACGTCAGGCGCTTCGAGGATGAGTACGTCCGCCTGCTTGCCCGCTTCGAGCGAGCCGATGCGTTTTCCCAGCCCGACCGCATGTGCGGCGTTGATCGTCGCCGCGCTGAGCGCTTCCGCCGGAAGTAGACGTTGGTAGCGGCAGGCAATGGCCATCGCCAACGGAATCGATGGGCACGGCGCAGAGCCGGGGTTGTTATCGGTGGCCAGAGCGAGCGCGGCGCCGGCGTCGATCAAAGAACGAGCATCGGCATAATGCGTTCCACCCAGGTGAAAGTTCACCGCCGGAAGCACCACCGCAATCGTATCCGATCCGGCAATGCGCACAACGTCGTCTGGAGAGGTGACGTCCAGATGATCGACCGAGACTGCGTCCAGCTCGAGCGCCAATTTCACGCCGCCAATCGAGTTGAACTCGTCGGCGTGGATTTTGATCGGCATCCCGCACGCCATGGCGGCCTGCAGCACCCGCCGGGACTGCGTCACATCGAAAGCATTCCGCTCGCAGAAGACATCGCCGAACAATGGAACTTTCCGCATGGCAAATCCCGAACTTGCATACCAATCGGCCGCGGCGGGAGTCATTTCCTCCGCCACCAGCGCCACGTATTCATCCGCGCGCTGACTGTATTCAGGCGGAACGGCGTGCGCTCCGAGCAAGGTCGGGATCAGATCGACGGGGTGTGCGGCGTCCAGCGCCTCGAATGCCCGCAGCATTTTCAATTCGACTTCGAGATTCAGGCCGTAGCCACTTTTCACCTCGATGGTGGTCGAACCGTGAGCCAGCATTTCATCCAGGCGCAGCCGGCTTTCGGCCACGATTTGCTCCAGTGCCGCCGTTCTCACCGCGCGCACGGTGGAAAGGATGCCGCCGCCATTGGCGAGGATCTCCAGATAGGGCACGCCCTGCAGCTGCTTTTCGAACTCGTCGGCGCGGTCGCCGGCGTACACGGCGTGCGTGTGCGGGTCCACAAACCCCGGACATACCGCACAGCCCGATGCGTCCAGCTCTTCGTGTGCGGTGTACGCCGCGCGCAGCTCCCGCGTCGGCCCTACGGCGGCGATCTCTTCCCCAACGATCGCCAGAGCACCGTCGGTAATGGCACCAATCTCGCGCATAGCCGGTCCGCGCTTCGGACCATCCGGGCTGGTGCAGGTAACCAACTGCCGGGCGCCGTGGATCAGCAGATCAACCGGGGTAGGCAACGATGCTCACCTCTACTCGGAAGAATCGTCCGTTATGTAATTCGGATTCATGGGGATGCGAATGCCGTGCTCCCGGGCGAAGGCGATCGCTTCGGGGTAACCTGCGTCGGCGTGGCGTGCGATACCCGAGCCGGGGTCGGCGTTGAGCACGCGCTCCAGCCGGCGCGCCGCTTCCGGCGTGCCGTCCGCCACGATCACCTGGCCGGCGTGAATGCTGTAGCCGATGCCCACACCGCCGCCGTGGTGGATGCTCACCCAGGTGGCGCCGCAGGAAGTATTGAGCAGCGCATTGAGCAGCGGCCAGTCGGCGATGGCGTCCGAACCGTCGCGCATGCCTTCCGTCTCGCGATTGGGACTTGCCACCGATCCGCTGTCGAGGTGATCGCGCCCGATGACGATGGGCGCCTGCAGCTCCCCGCTGGCGACCATTTCGTTGAAACGCAGACCGGCGCGAGCGCGCTCGCCGTAGCCCAGCCAGCAGATGCGCGCCGGAAGACCCTGGAATTCGACCTTCTCCCGCGCCATGCGCAGCCAGCGATGCAGGTGTTCGTCCTCCGGGAAGAGTTCTTTCACTGCCCGATCGGTGGCGAAGATGTCCTCCGGCTCGCCCGAGAGTGCCACCCAGCGGAAAGGTCCTTTCCCGACGCAGAAAAGCGGGCGAATGTAGGCCGGCACGAAGCCCGGGTAGTCGAAGGCGTCCTTCACGCCGGCGTCGTATGCGCGCTGGCGCAGATTGTTCCCGTAATCGAACACCACGCTGCCCCTGGCTTTCCACGCCAGCAGCGTGCGTACGTGCTGCGCCATGGATTCCATGGCACGCTGCTTGTACGCCTCGGGATCACGCTGGCGCAGCTCGGCAGCCTGCTCGAGAGTCAGGCCTGCGGGAATGTAGCCATAGAGCACGTCGTGCGCCGAAGTCTGGTCCGTGGCCACGTCCGGGACGAGATCGTGCTCCAGCAGCAGGGGATGAATCTCGGACGCATTGCCGATGAGCGCGATGGATTTCGGTTCACCCCGGCGCAGCGCCTCTTCGACCTGCGTCACGGCGTCCTCGACGTCGTCGCAGAGCACATCCACCTGGCGCATCTCCAGTCGGCGCTCTGCCCGCCAGCGGTCCACCTCCACGATCAAACCGACACCGCCGTTCATGGTGATGGCCAGCGGCTGCGCGCCGCCCATCTCACCCAGCCCGGCCGTGACGACTAATTTACCTTCCAGGCTGCCCCAGCCCTGCTGACGCGCCAGTGCCCCCAGAGTCTCGTACGTGCCCTGGAGGATCCCCTGCGTGCCGATGTAAATCCAACTGCCTGCAGTCATCTGGCCGTACATGATCAGCCCTTCGCGCTCCCATTTATCGAAATTTTCCTGGGTAGCCCACCGGGGCACGATGTTGGAATTGGCCAGCAGCACGCGCGGGGCGTCGACGTGGGTGCGGAAGACGCCCACGGGTTTCCCGGATTGGATCAGCAGAGTCTCGTCGGGTTCGAGCCGGCGCAGTTCGGCGAGGATGGCGTCGAAGGCCTCCCAGCTGCGCGCCGCCTTGCCGCGCCCGCCGTAGACGATCAGGCGCTCCGGGTCGAAGGCCACCTGCGGATCGAGGTTGTTCTGCAGCATGCGGTAGGCGGCTTCGATCTGCCAGTTTTTGCAGTGAAGCTTCGTACCGCGCGGGGCGGATACATTGTGCGTCATAACCACCTCCCAAAGTGCCTTACCGACGGGATCGAGGGGCCGCGCTCAGCGCAGCCGGCGGTCGACCACCTCAGACACTTCGTCCAGCAGCCGATCGGCGTCGGCCATCAGTTCCGTACACTTCGAATCCATATCGCGGCAGAAAGATGGGTCTTTTATGTCCGTCAGGTTGATACGCACGTTCCACACGCCGCCCCGCACAGCGGCGAAGGCCGCCTGCGCACCGACCGCCGCATCGGTCATCGCGCTCGGTTTGCCGTGCACCAGCGCCTCGTGTGCGAGCCGCATCACCTCCAGGCTCAGTTCTGCAGTGCGCAGCGGAACGAGCGCCGCCTGACGAAGGCCTTCCTGGATGCGCTCTGCGCGCAGCGATTTTTCCTCGGGCGTTGACTTCGGCAAGCGCCGCGCCGCGATGTAGGCGGCGAACGCCTGCGCGTCCTCATCGACCGCCGCAAGCAAGGCGTCCTTCAACTGCCGCGCGCGTGTCGCCACCACAGCCAGCCGCTCATCCTGCGCTTCGCTGCCCGCCCCGTCCAAAGTCAAATCGCTGACCATCAAAGCCAGCGCCGCACCCAGGGCGCCCGCCAACGCGGCCACCGACCCCCCGCCGGGTACGGGTGTTTTCCGGGAAACCTCGTCCGTGAAATCGGAAATCGATGTGGAAAGCAAGGATGAGGACATCTGTTTGGATCCTCCAGAGACCGGATTGGTGAAGTCGAACGACGTGCGATTACCCGCTGCTGCAAGCAGCCTACGCCCCAGCAAGCCGGTTAACTACAGTATACATTACACGTTGATACAAATTCCGGACTTCCAATCCGGCCGACCACGGCTGTTGAGGGGGATTCAGGTTTCAGGCAGCCGGACCGCGCATATCTCTTGCGCCGGAAAGTGGTTGAACCAGATCCGTTCACCATCGAAGCACATGTCGGTGGGAGGGCCGGGCAGCTCGAATCGGGCAATTTCTTCCCCGGAGTGAATGTCCACGGCCGCCAGTATGCCGGCGCGATGGCTCGTGTACCACAAGCGATCCCCGATGAGATCCAAACCGTCGCCGCTCGGGACAGGGCCGTATCGCCCCAGCAATTCCTGCGATCCAAGACCGTGATGGGTAATCCACTGCTCCTGCTCAGGCCCGATCCAATACGTTTTTCCGTCGACGAGCAAGCCGCATATGCGTTCCGCATTCGAGCTCAGGGAGATTTCGTCCCTAACCTCTCCATCCGACGGATCGATCTTGCGGATGCGTTTGGGACGACCGGCGATCTGCCACAGGAATCCGCTTTCGCAGCACAGACTCGTGCGAACGTCGGGACAAGCCAGCTTCCGGTCAATCCGGCCGGAGTTGGGATCGAGTTGATAGATCGTGTGCGTGTCGCCATCGGAGTGCCAGAGATGGCGGCCATCCCAGGCCAGTCCGCATAGATGTTTCCCCGGTGAAGGTATGGTGTGTTCCAATGCTAACAGCATGTCACAGATCTCCCCTCACAGCATGAACCCAGGGCACCTTCGGTTGAATCTCGATGGTCCGTATCGAGGGGCGTTTCGAAGGGCTTCAACGATTTGTCCACCCTTCTTCTCCAGGATTGAGACGGAAACGATCTTGATTCATGGGAAATTCCTCGTGTTGACAATTGGTTTCCTCTTCACCGGACTCGCAGACGATTCAGCTACGTCCCGACCTTCATGAAAACCAAATCGCAAGATAGGTGCGGATCAAATCCCAATTACTGATCAGGTCATAGAGTCCGATCCCGATCAACAAAACGCCGCCGATCGTGTTGATCAATCTTGCCCGCCGTGCGAATTGACGCACGAGCCAGTTCTGAAGTGCTCCGGACAAGAAAGAGAGCAGCAGCAGCGGCAATCCAAAGCCCAAACCAAACCAGAGGAAAACGGTCAGCCTGTCCAGGACTTCAACTGCGGTCAGCGAGTAGGCAAAAATGCCGACGACCAACGGCCCCGAACATGGCAGCGTGATGGGCCCATAGAGCAGCCCGTATACAAAAGCGTTGATATAGGGATTCTTCAAGAAGGGTATCCGGATTTGCGGTAACGCTGTAAACGGATTGTAGTTCAACAACAGGGCGATACCCAGGGCGATGATCAGAAGGTCGGCCAGAGGGATCGCGATCGTCAGCGCAGAACCAATCGATATGGCCAACACGGCGATGAGCAGCCCAAGCGCCAGCATCATGCTCAGCACACCAAGCAGGACAAAGACGCCCAGGCTGTATCGACCAAATCGATTGGCCACACCTTCCTGCCTGCCGCTCAAGTAAGCCAGAAAGCCGGGATAGAGCGGCAGGATGCAAGGGCTGGCCGAGGAGAGCAACCCAAGTGAAAGGGAGGTAATAATAGATTCAAAGTCCATCGTCCACGTGCCTCGATCCGATGACAAGCACTACTGTGATCGATTGATTCTACTGCGCATGCACGCGCCTATCATTTCAAACTGTGTGATCAACTTTGATCAAGATACGACAGGAGCGTTATGTGTAAGGCTTCCGCAGATTTCAGCCCATAGGGCAAACCATAAACATCACCGTTTTTATCTATGATCAACATCGGCACAAGCGGCGGGTTGAGAAGTTGCGCGGAATAGCGGTTGCCGAGATCGCGTGCGATTTCCGGGGAGGCGACGCTGAAGATCCAATCGAATCCATGTTCGTCGACATAGCTTTTCAGGGCTTCCGCGTTCTCCTTCGGATCAACGTCCAGGGCGATGTTGACGAAATCATCACGCGCGCCAAGCAATTCTTGTACTTGTTTAACTTCGCCTTCCTGTTTCAGGCAGGTCGGACACCACATCGCCATCGTTTCGACCAGGATGACCTTTCCAGATAGGTCCGAAATCGTGAATTCTTCCCCGCTGCGGACATCCGTCATCGGCATCTCGAACCAGGCAGGAGTCTGATCTCCCTCGTTGACAGATGCCGATGTTGTCGTGGGGCTGCTTGAACCACATGCCGCAACGAAAAGTGTAAGCGCCAGAACCACGAAAAATACGTACTTTCGTTTCTTCATCATCGTCTCTCCAATGGATCTTGGTGTAGATTATTGATTCGACCCTCACCGTCTATCGTCCAACCTCCACGGAAATAGTGGAGATTCTATTCGTATGCTAACTTAACCAATTAGATGCACATAGGTTGATATTTCTTACGCATGCAATTGCAATACGTACCGCGTTCTCTCGTTTTCCGGATCGAAGATAGATTTTGAAAATAAGAAGAAGAGTAATAAAATACTGGGCAAAAATAACCTTTCACAAGAAAGGATTGTGTGCCTCGATTTTCCGCTGCTGCGGAAGACCTGGCAGGAAGAAGACGATAATGAAAAAAATATGCATGATATCATTGCTCGTTCTCCTGGTCGGATGCTCGCCGGCTCAAAAAGTAACACCCACGAAACAGTCGGGCGTGCTTTCACTGGACATGCAGCCCGAATGCAGATCTCTGACGGATGGGCTTTGCATCGTGTCTGAACCTGGCGAGTTGTTGGGGGAAGGACAGACGATCATCATTAACGAAAAACCGGATGCCGTTTATCTGGAGCCAAGCACCGCCATTCAGATCAAAATTGAAGATTGGATCCTCATATTTGACCCGGGAGAAAACAAGCCGTTTTCCGTCGGCATGACCTTCCCGAACGCCAAACTGTATCCGCAAGGCAAAAACGTGGGCATGACGATCGAACACAACGATAAAAAGTGCGACGTAGTGGATGGGGCATTTACCGATAGCATTTTACAAAGCGAAGAAGAAAACGGTCTGGGAAAAAATCCGATCTCGGCGTTTGACATCCGCTTTACAATGCGCTGCAACGATTCACCCCAGGTACTCTATGGAAGGGTCAAACTTTCCTGGTAGGAACCGCAATCTGTACTGAAGAGTGCAACGATCAAGCAGCTGTCCGGAAAACCGGACAGCTGCTTATTTAAGCTGAATTTCCTTCGGCAATTAATTATCAGTGGTTCGTTTCAGGATGCTCCACCGGCGATCGCATGCATGATCTTGTCTTCGGACGCATCGTCAGAAAATTCTGCCACCACTTTCCGCTCCCGCATGATCGCCACGCGGTGGCTGGTACGCAGCACTTCTTCCATCTCGGAGGAAATAAATATGCAGGATTTACCTTCTTCCGCCAAGGACAGCACCAACTTCTGGATCTCGGCCTTCGTACCCACGTCTATGCCCCTGGTAGGCTCATCCAGGATGAGCAGGCGCGGGTTGATCGCCAACCAGCGTGCCAGAATTACTTTCTGTTGATTGCCGCCGCTCAAATTCTTGACCGGTTGATCGGCGGAGGGAGTGGCGATGTTCAACAGTTTGATGTACTTATCTGCGATTTCATATTGTTCCTGCGAGCTCAAATACTTGAACCAGCCATGGCTGGCTTGCATAGCCAGGATGATGTTCTCCCGCACCGTCAACTCGCCGAGAATCCCGGCGGCTTTTCTGTCTTCAGGACAGAGCGCCACGCCATGATTGATGGAACCGAGGGGTGTGTGATCCGTGACCTCTTTGCCCATGATACGCAGGGAGCCGCTGGTGGGCTTGTCGATCCCGAACAGGAGTTGGGCAAACTCGGTGCGTCCCGAGCCCAGCAATCCTGCCACGCCCAGCACTTCCCCTGCGTGCATTTTCAGATCGAACGGTTCCACCGCATCGGCCCGTCCGAGTTGGTCCGCTTCAAGCCAGACTTCCTTTTTAATGAACTGGCGGCTCTCTTTTTTGAGTTCCACCATGTCGTCATATTCAGTAATAACCCGCCCTATCATTTTCGTGATCAAATCCAAGCGCGACAGCTTTTTAACGTCGTAGGTACCCACCAGTTTTCCGTTGCGCAGGACCGTAATCCGATCGGCGACTTCGTATACCTGGTTGAGGAAGTGGGTAATGAAAATAATAGCAACCCCTTCACTCTTCAATCTGCGCATGACGGTGAAAAGTTGGTCCGTCTCATGAATGTCCAGGCTCGATGTCGGTTCGTCGAGCACGAGCACTTTAACAGATGAAATATTGAGCGCACGTGCAATTGCCGCCATTTGCTGGACCGCCACCGAGCAGGCTCCCAGCGTCTGGGTTACATCCAGGTCGACTCCAAGCCCCTCCAGGATCTGCCTTGCGCTTTCGTTCATGGCCTTCCGATCGATGATCAAGCTCCCCCACTTCATCGGTTCCAGACCGATCATGATGTTTTCTGCAACGCTCAGGTGGGGGCAGAGGTTGGTTTCCTGGTAGACCGTGCTGATGCCAAGTTCCTGTGCATGCTGCGGCGAGCGGATCGTCATCGCCTGCTGATCGATCATCACCGTGCCTGCATCCGGCTGTTCCACACCGGTCAATACCTTGATCAAGGTTGTTTTGCCCGCCCCGTTTTCACCCACTATAGCGTGGATCTCACCGCGATGAAGCGAGAAATCGACATCATCCAACGCCTGCACACCGACAAAGGATTTGTAGATGCCTTTCATGCTTACGATTTCTTTGCTTGCTTCAGCCATTCTTTACCTCGATTCATAGGATGGAGCTTTCAAGGTCCATTCAGTGGCGCATCGGCTTGTACGCCGCATCTCGACTCAGGAAGGAATTCAATACAGAAAATTTCCTTATGAATGTTTTTCCCTGAGGTAGTAGATGCTTTGAATTCCGATGGCGATCAAGGTCAGCAAACCCACACCGATTCGTGTCCACCACGAACTCAATGTGCCATTAAATTGGAGAATCGACACGATCGTGCCGTGGATCAACACGCCAAACAGGGTGCCGACGACATTACCGACCCCACCGGTCAATGAAGTCCCTCCGATCACCACAGCGGCGATCGAGTCGAGCTCCATTCCCGTTGCAAACTGTCCATAACCTGCCAGCAAGGACATGCTGAAGACGATGCCTCCCAGAGCCGAACAAAAACCGCTGAACGCATAGACCAGGATTTTTGTGCGGGGAACCGATAAACCCATCAGCATTGCGGATTGTTCGTTGCTGCCCATGGCATAGACCGTGCGGCCGAAACGTGTGTAAAAGCTCAAGTAGATCGCAACCAGTAAAATGACGGGCCCCACCAGAGTCGTCGGATAGATATACGCGTTGGGAATGAACGGTATATAGATCGGCGTCAACGCCCACGTCTTATATACCGCATCCGTAATGGTGACCGAAGATAAGCTGATGATGTAGGCCATGCCACGGGCGAAGAAAAGCCCCATCAAGGTCGCAATAAAAGGCTGCACTTTGAGATATTGAATAATCCAGCCCATTACGGCTCCGAACACGATACCCAGGACGATCATCAATGGAAGAACAACGTACGGGCTCACCCCGCTGCGGAGCAATGCAGCGGAAGCAGTACTGACCAGCGCGATCATCCCACCCACCGAAAGATCGATCCCACCTCCGCCGGTAAGAATTACCATCGTCATCCCGATCGAGACAAGCAACAGGCTGGCATCATTAATGAACAGATTGAAAAACACCTGGGGTTTCCGCATGGCGGGATACAACCGGCCGCCCACAAAGTAGGTCAAGACGAAGACCATAAGAGCCAATAGAACTGGACCATGGTGTTGGAATAAGAGTCTAACTCTCTGCTTCAGCTTCATGGCTGGATCCTCTTCGTTCGATTAATCGATTCATGAAACGACGGGTGTAATCGGAATAGAGCACAATGACCACCAAAACCAGCACGGCTTTCGCAGCCAGCAAGGCATTGGCCGGCACACCCAGGCTGTAGACAGTGACGGTGAAGGTCCAAATAACCACTGCGCTGATCGCGCTGGCAAGCAACGAAAACCGTCCACCCGTCATCAAAGTACCGCCCATGACGACCGCCAGGATGGCATCCAACTCATAGTACAGACCGTTGTTATTTCCATCCGCGCTGTGGACGTAGGAACTGAGGATCAGG
>JARRPX010000022.1 GCA_037382465.1 Anaerolineales bacterium
TGGTCAGCGGAGATGCAGGGCGTCTGGCGGATTACGGGGGCGATTCCTGGGAGCTCGAAACGCCCGACATTGACGGATTGGCGCGCGCTGCGCAGGAGATTCTCGAAGATCAACCTCGTTTCCGTATTGCGGCGCGCAAACGGGCGGAGCAGGCTTTTGGCCTACAGAGGATGATCGATGGGTATCTCGCGGTGATCGAGGAAGCGCTGTGATGGGCGCCGACCGAGGCGCCACTTTTCCAGGGCGAGTGGGGCTGCAGCAGCGGGTGCTGCCCGCATATCGCGTGCCTTTTTTCGAACGCCTGGCTGCGGTTTGCGAAGGCGGTTTGCAGGTTTTCGCCGGGGAACCGCGCCGCGATGAAGCCATTCTGCAGGCTTCTAAAATGCGTCCGGATTTGTTCTCCCGTGCAAAGAACATCCACATTCTGCGCGGCACGTTGTATCTCTGTTATCAAAAGAACATGCTCTCATGGCTGCAGGCCTGGGATCCGCGGGTTTTGATCCTGGAAGCCAACCCGCGCTACCTCGCCAACTGGCGGGCAATGCGCTGGATGCGGATGCGAAGTCGTCCCATCATCGGCTGGGGACTGGGTGCTCCGCCTCCGGGTGGGGCCCTGGCGCAGGTCCGCAGGGCGTTCCGTAAGCGTTTTCTCGGCCATTTCGATGCGCTGATTGTTTACAGCACGCTGGGCGCGGAACAATACCGCCGGTCGGGGGTTCGTGAAGAGTGTATTTTCGTGGCGCCCAACGCCGCCGCGGCCGTTCCGCCACCGCTAAAGCCTCGAAAGGTGAAGCCACGAGACGACCTGCACGTGCTTTTCGTGGGCCGTTTGCAGGCGCGCAAACGCGTGGACAACTTGCTGCGGGCTTGTGCAGTGCTGGAAACACCACCGGCGTTGACCATCGTCGGGGACGGACCGGCGCGGGGCGATCTGGAACAGCTTTCGCAGCGCGTTTATCCACAGGCTCGTTTCGTCGGCGCACAGCAAGGTGAAGCGCTCGAGGCGTATTTCCGGAAGGCGGACCTGTTCGTGCTGCCCGGTACGGGTGGGCTGGCCGTACAGCAGGCCATGGCACACGGACTGCCCGTCATCGTAGCCGAAGGCGACGGCACCCAGAACGATCTGGCGACCCCGGACAACGGCTGGCTGGTGCCGCCCGGGAATCTGGACGCGCTGATCGCTGCGCTGCGGCAGGCGATATCCGACCCCGAGCGTCTACGATCGCTGGGGAAGGAGTCGCATCGTCTGGCGAGCGAACGGTTCAACATCGAAAACATGGCCTCGGCTTTCGTGCGTGCCTTGAACGCGGTCACCCGGGAACGCTGAGATGCGTCTGCTTTTCATCGCCGACGGACGCAGCCCGACCGCGCTGAACTGGATGCGCAGCTTCATCGAGAAGGAAGAAGAAGTGCATCTACTTTCGACTTTTGCCTGCGAACCTGCTCTGGAACTGGCTTCCCTCAATATCGTGCCGGTCGCCTTCAGCGGCTTTGCCGGCGGGCCATCTTCCGGATCTGGTAAAACCAAACGGCGCAGCGTCTTGCGCGGCGCACGATGGATCCGGTTGCGCGCCTGGGTGCGGCATTGGCTGGGGCCGTTGACCCTGGCGACGGCGGCACGGCGGACCGCTGCGTTGATCGAGGCGATCGATCCGGACTTGATTCACGCCATGCGTATCCCGTTCGAGGGCATGCTCGCCGCAGCGGCAGACCCAGAAGCACCACTCTTGCTTTCCATCTGGGGCAACGATTTCACCCTGCATGCGCCTTCGACGCCGTTGATGGCGCGTTATACTCGCAAAACGCTTGCGCGCACGGATGGTCTGCTGGCGGACTGCCGCCGCGATCAAAAACTGGCCTACACGCGGGGATTCCCGCAGGATCGACCGTCTATCGTCTTGCCCGCCAGCGGCGGCATCCGCTGGCAAGATTTTCATCCCGCGGGGACGGACGCCGGTGACTGGCCGGGCGCATTGGCGAATTTGTCTGGGAAAATCCCGGCGGACGCGCCCGTGGTAGTCAACCCGCGCGGTTTTCGCAGCTACGTACGAAACGACACCTTTTTCCAGTCCATTCCGAAAATTCTGGCCGTCCATCCCCACGCCATTTTTCTGTGTCCGGCCATGGCAGGAGAACGGGCGGCGGAGGAATGGCTTCGCCGTCTGGATATCGGCGAGGAGGTGTTCTTGCTGCCCCATTTGACCCGGTCGGAAATGGCCAGGGTCTACCAGCGCGCACAGGTAACGGTCTCGGTCAGCGAGCACGACGGCACGCCGAACACGCTGCTGGAAGCGATGGCTTGCGGCTGCTTCCCGGTGGCCGGAGACATCGAGTCGCTGCGCGAATGGATAGTCGACGGGGAGAACGGTTTTCTCATCGATCCGGGGAATCCCACGGCGCTGGCCGGTGCAGTCAGCCGGGCGCTTTCCGATCCAGGGTTGCGAGCGCGAGCGGCGGATCGCAATCAAACCTTGATCGATGACCGTGCGGCGCATGCGAAGGTCATGGCCAGGGCCTTCGAATTCTATCGATCTTTCTTGCCCTGATACGCAACGTACGCCGAATACAGGGAAGGCTGGAGTCTACCGAGGTGGCAAGATGAATTGGAAAGCACAATTGAAGGGCGATTCGCTGCACTGGTTGTTGGAAACGGAATCGCCGGGCGTTCGTTATCTGGCGCTGCGGGATTTGATGGACGCCTCCACAAATTCTACGGAATTGAAATTTGCGCGGCAGGAAGCTCACGAGAAAGGCCCCATCGCCTCGCTTCTGGCCGAGATGCATCCCGATGGCTACTGGGTCGAGCCGGGACCGGGCTATCGCCCCAAATATCGTAGCACGGTCTGGGCGCTCATCCTGTTGGCGCAGTTGGGCGCCTCGGCAGATCAAGACGAGCGCATCGCAAGGGCATGTGATTATGTCCTCGCCAATACACTTTCCTCGGCAGGTCGCTTCAGCATCTCGGGTGCGCCATCGGGGACGGTGGAGTGCCTGCAGGGCAACATGTGCGCCGCGCTGCTCGATCTGGGATGGGACGACGAACGACTCGATGCGGCATTCGAGTGGATGGCGCGCAGCGTCACGGGGGAGGGTGTTGCCCCTCTGGATGATAAGGATGCCGAACTGCGTTATTACGCGGGAAATTGCGGCCCGGGCTTTGCATGCGGGGCGAACGACAAGCTGGCCTGCGCCTGGGGTGCAGTCAAGGTCATGTTGGCGTTCGCCAAGCTGCCTGCCGAGAAGCGCACGCCGTTGATCGATGTGGCAATCGAGCGTGGGGTAAATTTCCTCTTCAGCGTCGATCCGGCCTCGGCGGAGTACCCCCACGGGTATGCGGACAAGCCGAGCGGCAACTGGTGGAAATTCGGTTTCCCCGTGTTTTACGTGACGGATTTGCTGCAGAATGTTGAAGCGCTCGTGAATCTAGGTTTTGGGGAAGATCCCCGTCTGCAGAACGCCCTGGACCTCATCTGTGAGAAACAGGATTCGCAGGGGCGTTGGGCGCTCGAATACGATTACACCGGCAAGACCTGGCTGGATTTCGGCGTCAAGAAGAAAGCCAACAAATGGGTGACGCTGCGGGCGCTGCGGGTTCTCAAGCAAGCCAGTGGCTGATGCGACATTGACGTTTGCCTCGAATGTCTCGCAAACCGTCCTGATGCTATAATGCCCCCGGGAATCGAAACGGCAATTGGGAGGCACGATCGGGGTTGTTGCAGGTTCTACATCCCCATTTAACAGATTCGATGAAACAAGTCATTCAGGACGTTCGCTCCGGCAAGACCAGCGTAACCGAAGTCCCTGTGCCCGTTCCGGCGCCGGGGACGGCTTTGGTGCGTACTGCGGCATCCATCGTCTCCGCGGGGACGGAGCGCGCCGTCGTCGAATTTGCCACTAAAACCCTGTTGGGGAAAGCGCGTTCACGGCCCGACCTGGTGCGTCAGGTGTTGGATAAAGTACGACGTGAAGGGCTGCTGACGGCCTTCGATGCGGTGCAGAACCGGCTCGATCAGCCCATGCCCCTGGGATATTCTTCCGCCGGGACGGTCGTGGCCGTGGGAGACGGTTTACAGGGTTTCCGCGTGGGGGATCGGGTGGCTTGCGCCGGCGGGGGTTACGCCGTCCACGCCGAGTTCGCTGTCGTGCCCCAAAACCTGCTCGCACACCTGCCGCAAAGCGTGGGTTTCGAAGCCGGTGCTTTCGCCACGTTGGGCGCCATCGCCCTGCACGGCTTTCGTCTGGCAGAAGCGCAACTCGGCGATCGTGTGACGGTCATCGGATTGGGTCTGCTGGGGCTGCTTTCGGTGGGCATTGCACGCGCCGCCGGGTGTTCGGTTTTGGGGGTCGACCTCGATCCCGAACGCGTCGAGCGGGCGAAAAATTTAGGTGCCGAAGCGGCCACCAACCCGGAGGCCGAAGGAGCGGCCGCGGCTTTCAGCCAGGGATTGGGCTGCGACGTCGTGTTGATCTGCGCCGACACGCAGTCCAACGACCCGGTTGAACTTGCGGGAGCCATCGCGCGCGATCGGGCGAGAGTCGTGGCCGTCGGCGCGGTGGGCATGGACATCCCCCGACGCACGTACTATCGAAAGGAACTCCAATTCATCGTCTCGCGCTCCTACGGCCCGGGACGCTACGATCCGCTGTACGAAGAGGCGGGAATCGATTACCCGCCGGGATACGTGCGTTGGACCGAAGGGCGCAACCTGGATGCGTTTCTCGAGACGTTAGCAGGCAGGACGTTCGACGTCACTTCGTTGATCAGCCATCGCTTCGACATCGGACACGCCGCCGAAGCCTACGAACTCATTACGGGGGAGACAAAGGGATCATTCCTTGGCGTGCTGCTTACGTATCAACAGAAACAGGAGGTAGATTCGATTGTCCGCCAGGTCGAACTGCCTATGCAGAAGATAACGCCGTCGGCGCGCGTCCGGTTGGGAGCGATCGGTGCGGGGAATTTCGCCACGGCGGTTCTCTTTCCCGCATTGCGGAAAGTAAAGGGAGTCGAGCGAATCGGCCTGGTCAGCGCGAGTGGATTGACGAGCACGCAGGTTGGGAAGCGATTCGGCTTCCGCTACGCTTCCACGGATGTTAACGATCTCCTTGATGACAAAAACATCAACACCGTCGCGATCCTCACCCGGCACAACCTTCACGCGGCCCAGGTGATCGCGGCCTTGAAGGCCGGCAAGCACGTCTTTTGCGAAAAGCCGTTGGCGCTGCGGCGCGATGAATTAAGCGAGATCATGCAGGCGCTGGAACAAAGCGACTGTATACTGACCGTTGGATTCAACCGGCGCTTCTCGCCGTTTGCGCTGCACATGAAGAATTTTTTCGATGCGGTAGCCGAACCGCTGGCGATGCACTACCGCATCAACGCCGGAAACCTACCGCCGGATCATTGGCTGCACGACGCCGAACAAGGCGGCGGCCGCATCATAGGCGAAGCCTGTCATTTCATCGATTTTCTCACCTTCCTGATCGGTTCACCTCCCGTGAAAGTCTCGGCGGTCGGTACGCCGGACGATCGGCGATACCGCGAGGACAACGTGATCATCACCCTCGAATTCCCCAACGGATCGATCGGGACGGTGAGTTATTTGGCCGCAGGCGACCGTGCCTTTCCCAAAGAGCGCGTCGAGGTCATCGGGGGAGAACGGGTGGCCGTGCTGGATGATTTCCGGCGGATCGAAACCGTATACGATGGAAGGCGTAAAGTGCGCCGCGCCTGGCTGCGGCAAGATAAGGGACACCGCCAGGAGTGGGAAGCCTTCGCAAGGGCAATTGCCGCAGGTGGCCCGCCGCCCATCCCTTACGAGCATCTGGCCGGCGTCAGCTTGAGTTCGATTGCCGCCGTGGAGGCGCTTCGCTCGCGCACAACCGTAAAGATCGAAATCCTACCAAGAACGTAATGGCATCTTTGACGACCATCCTGCGCGCGCTTGGTGAACTTGGTCCCGAGCCCACACTGCTTTATGGGCTGTACCAGGTTCTCCTGCGTTTGGGTTGGTTTCGCTGGCGAACTCCGCGACGAACCTGGGCCGACGTTCCGCTTGCCTCCTGGCTGCGGCCGGATATATCCAGCGAACCCGAACAGTATCTTCAATTTCGTGCACGCATCGGCATGCGTTTTTTCCTCCATCCCGACGACGAATTCGCCGGCGCACTAAACCAGGTGATCGGGCATAACCGGGCTGCAGCAATCGCCCAGGCAGACGCGATTCTGGGAGGCGAATTCCGACTTTTCGGGACGGATGGTTATGATCTGGGCTTTCCGCCCGATTGGGGGAGGTTTTGTTCGACAGGGGAGGATTCGGCAGGCGTTTCTATCCCCCTGGATCGCCATTGGACGGCTTACGATGAGAGCAATTTTGCGCATGACGTCAAGCTGCTCTGGGAACCGGCGCGTTTTGGCTGGGTGTTCCCGTTGATCCGGGCGTATTATCTGACGGAAGACACGCGCTACCCCGAAGCCGTTTGGACCTTGATCGACTCCTGGCGGAACTGCGATTCACCCAACGCTGGACCGCACTGGTCCTCGGCGCAAGAAGTGGCGATTCGATTGCTGGCGGTGATCTTTGCGCTGCACGCGACCTTTGAGCGCTTCGCCCAAGCGCCGCGGGAATTGTGTGGGATCGCAGGATTGATCGCCGAGCATGCGGCGCGGATTCCCCCAACGCTGATGTATGCCCGGGCGCAACGCAACAATCACTTGTTGGTCGAGGCCGCAGCGCTGTACAGCACTGGGTTGTTGTTCCCGGAATTCCGCAAGGCGAAAGCGTGGAAGCGGTTGGGCCGGCGCTGGCTGGAACGATCGCTGACGCAGCAGATCTTCCCCGATGGCGGCTACGTCCAGCACTCGACGAACTACCATCGATTGGCGTTACAGGCGGCGCTGTGGGCGGTGCGCCTGGCCGGAGTGAACGATGAACCGTTTCCTTCCGATTCGCTGGATGCGTTGAGGAACGCCGCTCTCTGGCTTGCCAGTATGATCGATGGGGAAAGCGGGCATGTACCCAACGTGGGACCCAACGATGGCGCGCTGATCTTTCCGCTGAGCACCTGTGCTTTCGAGGATCACCGCCCGACGTGCCAGGCGGCCTCGTTCGCCCTGATGCAACGTAAACCCTTCCCGGATGGACCCTGGAACGAAGAGCTTCTATGGTTTGGCTTGCCGTCCGGTGTTTCGCAGGACAATTCCCGGCGTAAAAACGAGGTGCGCAGCAAGAAGGTCTTGCGGCCAATCGGACTGGAGAATCATTTTCCGGACAGCGGGTTTTCCATCCTGCGCGGGGAGAACTCGTGGGGAACGCTGCGCTGCGCCCGGTTCCGGTCTCGACCGGGTCACTCGGATCAACTGCACCTCGATCTATGGTGGCACGGGCACAATCTTGCCTGTGATCCTGGCACGTACTTGTATAATGGGAAACCACCTTGGGACAACCCCTGGATCGGAGCGGCGTTTCACAACACCATCGTCGTCGATGGCCGGGAGCCCATGCGCCGGGCAGGCAGATTCTTATGGGTCGATTGGGCGCAGGGCGAGTTCGTCGGCCGCTGGAAGACGCAGGATGGCGCCATCGAAGTTGTCGTTGGCCAGCATCACGGTTATCGGCGAATCGGAATTGTGCATCGTCGGACGGTCGCGAGACTTGGCGACGCAGGCTGGCTGATCGTGGACGATCTCATTGGTTCGGGGGACCATCGCGTGTCGATCGGCTGGACGATGCCCGATTTCTCCTGGCGGTTGAATGCGGAGGGTATCTCGCTCGATCTCGAAGAATCCGGAGTCGAGGTGAGTATGGAAGGGCAGAATGGCGACGTGGGACTCTACCGTGCCGGCGCCTTGATCGCCGGGAATGGGATATACGACCATTCCGAACTGCACGGTTGGCGAGCGACGAAGTATGCAGTCAGACAGCCCGCGCTGCGACTGGTAAAACGATTCGTGGCCTCCGCTCCGCTGCGCCATTGCACCTGGTGGGCATTTGACGCTGCATCTCGGGACGGAATGGAGATTTTCTGGAATGAACCCGATCGAGAGACTTTACCTTTTTCCAGTGTGGGCTGGCAAGGAAAGCGTTTGGAACTGAACGATGCACATCCTATTGATTCATCAAGTCTTCGCCGCGCTGGGTGAACCGGGTGGGACGCGCCATCACGAGATGGCGCGCTATCTGGCTGCGCAGGGCCACCGTGTGACGGTGATAACCGGGCAGGTTAACTACCTCACCGGCGAACGCACCGCACAAGGATGGATGCGGCGGGACACGGACGACAGCGGTGTGGTGATTTATCGCTGCTACACTTATGCGGCCTGGCACCGCTCATTTTTTCATCGTATTCTGAGTTTCATCAGTTTCACGTTCTCGTCGTTTTTCGTCGGATTGCGCGTGCGTGAGGTCGATCTGGTTTGGGGCACCTCACCGCCGATCTTTCAAGGCCTGACGGCATGGGCTCTGGCGCGCCTGAAACGCAAACCGTTTCTTTTCGAAGTGCGCGACCTGTGGCCTTATTTTGCCATCGCCGTCGGTGTGCTGCGCAACCGTTTTCTCATCCTGCTCGCGCGTTGTCTCGAACGTTTTTTATATCACTGCGCCGACCGCTTGGTGATCAACTCGCCGGGTTTTGAACAACACGTCCGGGAACGGGGCGCCCGCAGCGTTGCCTTGGTGCCGAACGGGGTTGACGTGTCCATGTTTGATCCGGCGGATAAGGGCACGGCCTTCCGCCAGGAGCATGGCCTCGAGGGAAAATTCGTCGTGATGTACGCCGGTGCGCACGGCATGTCCAACGATCTTGGTGTGGTCATCGGGGCGGCCGATCGCTTGCGGGACCAGAAAAATGTGGCATTCGTTCTGATCGGCGATGGCAAGGAGAAAAGTGCCCTGATGGCGAAAACTGCGGCATTGAGACTTTCAAACGTGTATTTCCTGCCGCCGATGTCGAAGAACAACATCGCTGAGGCGCTGGCCGCTGCGGATGCATGTATCGCCATACTAAAGCCCATCGATGCATACAAGACCACTTATCCCAACAAGGTATTCGATTATATGGCCGCCGGAAGGCCAATCTTGCTCGCCATCGACGGCGTGATCCGATCGGTGGTGGAAAAAGCCGGGGCCGGAATTTTCGTGCGGCCGGGGTACCCACAAGCATTGGCGGGAGCCGTAAAAATCCTTGAATCAGATCCCGAACTGCGTGCACGCATGGGAAAAGCTGGACGAAAATGTGCGCAGGAGCGTTTCGATCGACAGATTCTGGCCGGAAAATTGGCAGCAGTGATGACGGAAGTCGTCGGCGAAACGAATCGAGTCGAGGGGGAGAAGGTTTAGCCCGACCGCTTGGCTTGAGCTGCTGTGCTGTATTATGATCTGGAAATGCCGCCTTTCTATGTAATGAAGTGGATCGATCTACGATGAGCATGCCACTGGTCATTCCTGGAATCCCGCTGCGAAAGCGGATATTCGACCTGGTCCTGACCATTCCCGGGTTGATCCTGATCAGTCCACTGCTTGCGTTCGCGGCGCTGCTCGTTCGCATCCGTCTGGGGAAACCGGTGCTCTTCCGGCAATTACGGCCGGGATATCGTGCAATCCCGTTCGAGATCTATAAGTTCCGTACGATGAGCGAGGCGCGCGACGCCGACGGCAATCTGCTTCCTGATGAGGACCGGCTGACAAAATTGGGACGCTTCCTGCGTGCATCCAGCATCGACGAACTGCCGGAGTTGTTCAACGTTTTACGCGGCGAGATGAGTCTCGTTGGTCCGCGGCCGTTGTTGATGCAGTATCTCGAGCGCTACTCTCCCGAACAGGCAAGGCGTCACGAGGTGCTGCCGGGGATTACCGGCTGGGCTCAGATCGGTGGACGCAACGTGATCACCTGGGATGAAAAATTTAAACGCGACGTCTGGTACATCGATCATTGGTCGCTGCGGCGTGATGTTAAAATCCTGATCCTGAATTTCTGGAAAGTGATCAAACGTGAGGGGATCAGCCAGCCGGGACACGCCACCGCGGAAGAATTCATGGGGAATCAGGAAGGCAAATAAGATGAACTCCAACATCTCGAAAGAGCCATTTGGTAATCCTCAGAAAGTTAGGCGTGTCTAATTGACGCTCCGTCAAGTGGGGCGTACAAAAGTTCGACTTGTAGGGTACACTAAGAGAGGATAAGATAGGACCGTGTGCTAAGTCCAACGGCACAACATACTGCAGAGGAGGCGGACAGTGAAAGAACCACTTGAGTTTTATGATATCAAGACCAAGACAAAGTTCACGAGCGCGAATTGGAGAATCGAGTCCAAAGAGTCCAAGGGCAAGACGCGTTATTTCGCTGTTGCGAGTGCTCCCGGGGGAGATCACGAAGCATGGCGTATCGTGGCTGCTGATTTCGCAAAGAAGCACATGCAATCCTGGTAGTATCGAAATCGATCGGGAATTCGAAGCCGCCCATTCCGACGGGCGGCTTATTGTTTTTTCATATACGGGCTTGTGTTATCATGTCCCTGTTTCCCCGATCTGCATGGAGAGGAGAAGTGTCGGAAAGAAGCGCATGCGCATGAAGAAGAGTTCTCGGAGTGATGCGGATCTGTACCGTGAGATGCTGCGTATTCGTGTTTTTGAAGAACGCTTGTTGGAGATGTTCCCCAGCGGCCAGATATACGGTACCACTCACACTTATATCGGCCAGGAGGCCAACGCCGTAGGGGTCCTGGCAACATTGCGGGCGGGAGACGTTGTTGTCAGCAACCACCGCTGCCACGGCCATTTCCTGGCCTACGGCGGCTCGATGCAGGCTCTGGCTGCGGAACTGCTCGGCCGAGAAACCGGGATTTGCGGAGGTCGAGGCGGCAGCCAGCACATCAAATGGAAGAATTTCTTTGCCAACGGCATCCTGGGGGGAACGGTGCCGATCGCGGTCGGCATGGCATACGCAGAAAACGCAACAAAGCGCGATACACTCGTTTATACCTTCATCGGCGACGGCACGCTTGGTGAGGGAGTGGTTTATGAATCTTTAAACATGGCCTCCCTTTGGAATCTGCCGATATTTTTCATTGTCGAGAACAACCATTACGCACAGAGTACTCCCGTGGAAATGAATCTGGCGGGCGATATGTGCGCCCGTTTCGAAGCGTTTGGTATTACAACGACGGAACAAGAAGCCTGTGACGTGCTTGAAATCATGCAGCTCGCAGAGGATATTTCGAACTCGATTCGCACTGGCAAAAGTCCGCAGGCGCTGATTCTGCATACCTATCGCTTCGCACCGCATTCAAAGGGAGACGACACCCGCGATCCTGATGAAATCGCGCGTTATCGAGCGCGGGATCCACTGCAGGCACATGCGGCACGTTTGGCGCAGAAGGTGAAAGACGAAATAGAGACAGCAGTAGCCGACGAGGTCGAACGGGCGTACCTGCGCGCTGAAAACGGTCCACATCCTGCTCCGGAATCCCTTACCTTGCCGCTGGAAGAGATCTCATGACGACTGTGCGGGAGGCATTGAACGAGTCGCTCGAGGCATGTTTGCGAGAATCCTCGGAGGTATATTTTCTCGGTGAAGACATTCTCGATCCCTACGGCGGTGCGTTTAAATTGGCGGCAGGATTGTCGACACAATTTCCGGCGCGCGTGGTCACGACTCCGGTGTCGGAAGCGGGCATCGTGGGGGTTGGGATCGGGATGGCGTTGCGCGGCCTGCGGCCGGTGGTTGAAATCATGTTCGGGGATTTCATCGCTTTGGCCGCCGATCAATTGATCAATCACGCCGCAAAAATTCGCTGGATGAGTGGAGATGCAGCTCGGGTCCCATTGGTCGTGCGCACCCCCATGGGGGGAGGTCGCGGGTATGGCCCGACGCACAGCCAGACGTTGGAAAAACATTTCCTTGGAGCGCCCGGACTGCGTGTGGTTGCCGTAACCGATATGGATGATCCCGGAGCTTTGCTGCGTCGTGCTGTTATTCATGACGATGATCCCGTGCTGCTGGTGGAACACAAGCTGCTCTATCCCAGCACGATCTTGGCCCTGGACGAAACGGGTGAGTTCGACATTGAACGGCAAGGCGTCGGATATCCCACATATTTACTGCGATTGCGCAGCTCACCGGAGCCGGAATTGACGCTGGTGGCCTACGGTTACATGGCGGCTTTGGCGCGGGAGGCCATGCGTGATCTGGCCTACGAGAAGGAGATTTTTTCCGAATTGATCGTGCCCACACAGCTCAGCCCATTTGAACTCGATGATTTATACCGGCGCGCATCGCAGACTCGTCGCGTGCTCGTCATCGAAGAAGGGACGCGGACGATGGGATGGGGCGCGGAAGTCTCAGCGCGACTGCATGAAGCCGTCCCGTCGAGCTTGCAGGTGGGCCGCGTGGCTGCGCTGGACATGCCCATCCCCGCCGCAGCAAGGCTTGAGGCGGAGGTGCTGCCCTCGGTCGCGCGAATCAAGAACGCGGCCCAGGAGTTGGTCGTTTGATGAATCGAGTGATAAAGACGAGTGTCCGCTGTGTCAGGATCGAAATCTGGAGATGCGGGTGATGTCGGCTGCATTTGAAGTGCGTGTGCCGTTGTTGAATCCCAACGAAAGAGATGCGCAGCTCGTGGCTTTGCATGTCTCGGAAGGCGCGTCGATCTCGGCGAACGATTTGATCTGCACCCTGGAGACAACGAAGTCTACGGCAGATGTTGCTGCCGACCGGGATGGCTACGTCGTCGGAATCCGCGCGGAAGTCGGCGACCGGGTTGTTGCCGGGGATGTGCTCTGCTGGCTGGCCGGCGATCCTGACTGGAAACCACCTGCCGCGGAAGCAGCAGCGTCGATCAAGACCGCATCGGGGGTCAAACTACGCATCACCGAACCGGCGATCGCGCTGGCCGAGGAGTTGGGCGTGGACTTGGATGCCCTTCCGGGTGATGAATGGATCACCGCGGATATCGTGCGCCGATACGCGCAGCAAGAAGCGCCGCTTGAATTGCCGGACTTGGAAATCGATTCGAAGTCGCTCGTCGTATACGGCGGCGGCGGACACGGGAAGGCGTTGATCGATCTGATCCGCGTGCTGGGAACGTACACGATCGTAGGAATTTTGGACGATGGTATGAATCCGGGCGATCAGGTGATGGGCGTGCCGATCCTGGGTGGCGCCGAAATGCTCGATCCGCTGAAGGCGCGGGGCCTTGGCCGCGCCGTTAACGCGGTCGGCGGGATCGGCGACGTGCAAAGCCGCGTGCGTGTGTTTGAAAGACTGCGCCAGGCCGATTACGTTTGCCCTGTACTGGTTCACCCCACGGCCTTCGTCGAAGTGAGTGCAAAGCTTGCGGACGGCGTTCAAGTTTTTCCACACGCCTATATTGGGAGCGACGCGCAGATCGGATTCGGCGCGATCGTCAATACCGCCGCTGTGGTCTCGCACGATTGCCGCCTCGCGGACTACGCCAACGTCGCGCCGGGTGCGTTGCTGGCGGGGGGCGTGGAAATCGGAGCGGGCGCGCTGATCGGTATGGGCACCACGATCAACTTGAATGTCACGGTCGGCGACGGTGCGCGGGTGGGAAACAGTTCGGTTATCAAGGCAGACGTCCCTGGAGCCGGCATTGTGCGTGCAGGAACGATTTGGCCGGCACCGCAGCCCGGTGGGTGAGCGTCGAGAGAGAATTATCATTGGATGGAGGATAAACGTTTGAGCGAGGATCAGGAATCTGGTTTTTCCATCAGCATGTCTGCGCCGGATCTCACAGACGCTGAACGCGAGGCAGTCCTTGAAGTCTTGGGCACGCCTCGATTGAGCATGGGGCCTCAAATCGAAGCGTTCGAAGAAGTTGTGGCGCACTACGTCGGTGCCAGGCATGCCGTTGCCGTAAGCTCCGGAACCGGGGGATTGCATCTGTGTGTACGCGCCGCGGGCATCACGGATGGCGATTGGGTAATCACAACACCGTTTTCGTTTATTGCTTCGGCCAACGTGATCCTCTACGAGCGTGCAACGCCAGTTTTCGTGGACGTCGATTCGCGCACGGGCAACATCGATCCCGAGCAGGCCGCGCAGGCTGTACAGGATCTTATGCGCGGTGGAAGTTCGGCCGCCCGTTGGCTGCCCAGAAAAGGAGCGCAGCGTGAAGGCCGGCTGAAAGCAATTCTGCCCGTGGATGTGTTCGGGCAGCCTGCTGATTACGATACCTTGAATGCCGTTGCCGAAGCGCGTGACCTGGTGGTCATCGAGGATTCGTGCGAGGCGCTCGGTGCTCGTTATAAAGACCGTCCGGCGGGAATGTTGGGAGATGCAGGGGTTTTCGCGTTCTATCCCAACAAACAAATTACCACCGGCGAAGGGGGCGTGATCGTCACACAGAACACGGCATGGGCGGATGCCTGTCGTTCGCTGCGCAATCAAGGACGTGCGCCGGAGGACACCTGGCTCGAGCATACGAACCTGGGCTACAACTACCGCATGGATGAAATGAGCGCTGCACTGGGACGCGTGCAAATGGATAGGATAGCGCAGTTATTGGAAAAGCGCAGTCGTGTAGCCGATTGGTATGCAGAACGATTGGCAGAGATCTCCGATGTTGAAGCGCCGAATCTAAGCCCGGACACCACGCGGGTCAGCTGGTTCGTCTACGTGGTGCGCCTGGCCGCCGACGTCGATCGCGGCGCAGTCGTCGAGCAGTTGGCCGCTGAAGGTATTCCTTCCAGACCATATTTCATTCCCATCCATACGCAGCCTTATTTCGTGGAACGCTTCGAATATCGAAGCGGCGATTTTCCGGTGACGGAAGATCTGGGTGAGCGCAGTCTGGCGCTGCCGTTTTCATCGGTCATGAAGGAGGATGAAGTCGATCGAGTCTGCCGTACGCTGGCGATGTACTTCAAGTAATCGACTGCGTTGATTTCCGACAGGTTATTTGTGCAAGAATCAACTGCCCCCTGGTCCGTTTTTTCGATCAGGGGGCAGGATGTCGTTTGGCCGTCAAAGGAACTTATCGCACCTGGCGCCAATTGACCAGGATGAGGTTCTCGCTGCAAGCGTCGCTCGTGTCGAAGTACACCTGTTCGGAGATCGGGTTACCGTCCCCGTCTTCCAACTGAATCCACAGCGTGCCGCTGCTGGCGATCGGCTCTGTGGCTACGTTGAAGAGGTAGCCGCCCGGGCCGGCGTCCGGTTCACTTCCGGTCAGCGCATAAAGATCGATCTCGCCCACGCCTTCGAGCTCTCCGCCAAGATGCACCGTCAATTCGAGAACCGGTTGATTATCTTCGTTAAATACCTGCCCGAAAACGCCCAAGAAATCGCATCCCATTCCGTTGATGAAATTTTCGATCGGTGCCGGGCTGCCCACTTGAAGGACGAAAGGATATTCCGCTTCCTCTTCGGGAGTTTCGGTGATGGTGGCTGTTGCCGTCTCCGGAGCTTCGGTGGGCGAAGGGGTCGTTTCCAATTCGATTGTGCCGTCCTCGGTCGGAGTCGCTGTCCAGGCCGGTGGAAGTGTCCTGGCCGGAGTCTGCGTCGGAGTTGGGGATCCCAGTGTGGGCGGCAACGTGGGTGGTGGGTAGGGATTGATCGACAGGTAGGGGTTGATGAAAACGGCGATCAACGCGATGCCCACAACCACCGTCGTCAATACAACGATGACGGTGAGGATGTTGAAAACGATGCGCCTGCAGCCCGACAACCCCATTCCCGGGCGTCGCTCGTAGTCGTTTTCCATCATGGCTTGCCTCCTCGCACCGTTTTTACGGTGTGATCAAGACCTCAATGTTTGCAGATTCGCGCTGAGTGGAGATCCAGTCCTCCACAGCCCGTTCCTGCATGTCTCGCAAGTCGTTTGGGGAAAGCGGACGCTCGCCCGTTTCGAGGGTTTGCACGATGTGATACCCCAAATCGCTTTTTACGATAGTGCTGATTTCACCGGGCTGCAGTTCGAATGCGGCGGTTTCGATCTCGGGAAAAAGCAAGCCTCCGCGAGGGAACCACCCCAAATCTCCGCCGTCCGGTCGTGTGCTCGAGTCGCGTGAATACAGACGGGCCAAGTTGCCAAAGTCCGCATTCGCGGCGAGTTGTTCCAATATAAACTGCGCATCTTCTTCGCTGGCGAGGAGGATGTGACGGGCATGGACCTGTGCAACGTTTTCGGGTACATCTTGAAGGATGTTTTCGACCATACGCGCCGCAAGCATGTCCTCTTCGAGCGCAAGCTTGAAACCTTCCAATGTATACCCCGTCTCAGCCAGCCAGACGCCCATCGCTTCGTTACCGCCCAATTCCACCGCCAGGTCCTGGACTGCTGCGTCCACATCACTCGTTTCCAGCTGGATTCCGTTTGCGCGGGCGCCCTGGGCGAGCAATCTACGATCGATGAGTGCCTGGAGCACTTGATTTTTGTACGCGTCCAGGGTTGCAAGGTCGATGCCAGCTTCACGTTTTGCGGCTTCAAATCGCTGGATCTCGTCTTCGAAATCCGCCAGGAGAATCACCTCGCCATTAACCGTCGCCGCTGCGGGTTCAGGCGTTGCCGTTGGCGGGGAGGGTGTTGATGTCGCCGTGGGCAGTTCGGCTTCGATCATGCTGCAGCCGGCCAAGGTGAGCGTACACACCAAAAGTATTCGGGTTCGTAATTTTCTGGCCATCGCTGGCATTATACTCTGCGCAGGGTCGAATGCAACAACGAACGTGCAGCGCCGATACGGAGAGCAGGCTGCTCAGGTGCGTTTCGAATTTTTCGACGAACCCGGGCAGCGCCGACTCCGGTTTCGTTGGACGCAGGCTCTGTGTAATTCTCAATCCACTTCGGAGGTGAAGACGAAAACCATCGGCCGTCTTTTTGTGGCCGAATAGAAGAAGTGTTCCAGGTGTTTCTGGATCTTGCTTTCGATATCCCCGTGTTGATCATCCGCGATCAACTGCTCGATTTGGCTGCGGGCTTCGTCCATCAATTCCTCGGCATCCCGAATGAATACAAACCCTTTGGTGATCAACTCCGGACGGCCGTGGATCTTCCCCGTCTTACAATCGAAGGTGACGTGGGCGAGCACGAAACCGTCACGAGCCAACGCTTCCCGCTCTCGCATCACGTCGGGCCCCACGTCGCCAACACCGCTTCCGTCGACAAAGACGTACCCGCCGGGTATACGCTCACCAACCTTCATTTTGCCGTTTTGGAATTCAACCACCGTACCGTTCTCGATGACGGCGATGTTTTCCTGTGGAAGCCCAAGTTCGCCTCCCAGTGCGGCGTGCTGTTTCAGGTGGCGCAGTTCACCGTGGATGGGGATCAAGTGTTGCGGCCGCACCAACTGGATGAGCAGCTTCATCTCCTCCTGTTTGGCGTGTCCCGACACGTGTACCGGGGCGATGGGATCGTAAATCACATCCGCGCCGCCCTGATAGAGGCGGTTGATCGTGCGGTTGATCATTTCCTCGTTCCCGGGTATCGGATGGGATGAGAGCACGATCGTGTCCTTGGAATGCAGGCCGAAGCGCCGATTTTTACCGGTGGACAGGCGGCCCAAAATGGAAGAGGGTTCCCCCTGCGTTCCCGTGCACATGAGTACAACCTTGGACGACTTCATTTTCAAAGCCTGATCCAACGGCACGACGATTTCATCGGGAACTTCCAGGTAGCCCAGTTTACGGGCCATCTTGGCGTTCTCGACCATGCTGGTGCCTACGAAGGAGATCACGCGGCTGTGGCGGGCGGCAGCGTTGGCGACTTGCTGCATGCGCGAGATGAGCGAGGCGAACGAGGCGATGAGGATTCTGCCTTCTGCCTGCTGGAACACTTTGTCGAAAGCCGGGTCGATAACCGCTTCGGAGGGCGTCCAGCCCGGTTCGTCCGCGTTGGTCGAATCGGCCAGCAGTGCGAGTACGCCCCGCGTGCCAAACTCGGCCAGTTTGCCGAAATCCGTCGGCCAGCCGTCGACGGGCGTATGGTCGAATTTATAGTCGCCGGAATGAACGATCAGCCCGGCAGGTGTGGTGATGCCCAAGCCAACCCCGTCGGGGATGGAATGGCAGACGTGGAAGAATTCCACGCCAAACGGTCCGATCTGGACTTCATCACCGGCCTGGACCGTGTTCAGGGTCACGTTTTTCGGTTCGCCGCCGCGCTTGAGCTTGACCTCCAGGAGGCCGCGCGTCAACTGGGTGGCATAAATCGGAGCGCTGATTTCTTCCAGGACGTGCCGGATCGCACCGGTGTGATCTTCATGGCCGTGGGTGATGATGATGCCGCGCACCTTGTCTTTCTTGTCGAGAAGGTATTCAAAATCAGGGATGATGTAATCGATCCCCAACATGTCGTTTTCCGGGAACATTACCCCGGTATCGATGACGAGAATGTTCTCTCCGTACTCGACGACCATCATGTTCTTCCCGATTTCCCCCAATCCGCCGAGTGGAATTAATCTCAATTTCTTGCTTGCCATATTTCTTCTTTCCTTTATGTAATACCATGAATAATTGCGGGGAAACGTGACAATGCCCCGTCTGGTATTATACCGAGCGGGGTAAACGGGCAAAATGGAATTTTGGCCATCTAGTTGAGGCGGGTTACGTCCGTTGCCTGAGGACCATGTATGATGGTGTTTTCGAGGAAGAATACAACCTGCTCGCCTTGCGATAAGAAGGGCGTTTTTTCGTCCACGATGTCCCGGTAGTGCACGAAGACGTTCTCACCGTCTTCGGCGTCGATGTAACCGTATCCTTTTGAGCCGTCAAACCAGCGAACGACGCCGGTTGTGCGTTTTGCCACGTATATTACCTCCGTAATTAAACCATCGGATTGTAACACCTCGGATTTCGGACGTCAAAGTATTATTCCTCCCTGGATGGTCAAGAAGAATGCCACAAATTTTTCGGGAAAACCTGGATTTCGCATCATCATGGAGGCTTCCTGATTGGTCGGTAAAGTATCCATTTCCAGCACAACGTGTGATATGCTTTGCGAGATGACCTGCGGTATTTGAACAGAGATGCATGGAGGCGTTGATCAAGGAGCGATGAATGCCGACCCTCGAAGAAGCAAAGAGCTGGTACGACCCCAACGATCCGGTTCATGGATTTGACCACGTTCAGCGCGTGCTGCACATGGCGGAATACCTGGGACGGGAACTCGGTGCGGACCTGGAAGTTATCCGGGCCGCCGCCCTGCTGCATGACGCGGCCGGCGCGCACCCACAATCTCAGGTGCCTCGTGAGCAGCATGAACATGCTTCTGCCGAATTCGGTCGCCAGGTGCTGCAGGAGGAAGGCTGGCCGCAAGACCGTATCGATGCCGTCTTGCACTGCATCCTGGCGCACCGCTATCGCGGCAATTTGAAACCAAAAACATTGGAAGCGAAGATCCTTTTCGATGCCGATAAACTCGATGTGATCGGCGCCTTCGGAATTGCGCGTACGATTGGCTATGCTGTGCAAGCCGGCCTTCCCATTTACCAGGCGCCGTCGAAGAAATTCCTCGAAAAGGGGGAAACCGAGCCGAACGAAGCGCACAGTGCATATCACGAGCACCTGCGCAAGCTGCGCCACGTGAAGGATCGTCTGATGACGGAGCCGGCGCGTGCCATCGGCGAACGCCGCTACCAATTGCTGAGTGATTTCTTCGAACAGCTTGCCGTGGAAGCGAGTTGTGATGTGCCGGATCGGGCCAGCGGGTGATGATTGCTCGGGGGCTTCCTTTTCTGGAATGAGGGTCTTGCTCGTTTTCTTCTCGTTGACCCGACCGAACCGAGCCCGGTAAAATTCAGTCGATTTCAGGAAACTCGATGAACAAAAACGATAAACCGTTGATATTGTTGACCAACGACGACGGCATTCGCTCTCCGGGACTATGGGCCGCCGCGGATGCGCTGTCCGAGTTGGGCTTTGTGGTGGTCGCTGCCCCGCGGGAGCAAAGCTCGGGATACGGACGCAGTCTGCCGAACTCCTCGGATGGTGTGATTCGGGAAGAAGAAGTAACCGTGCGCGGAAAATCCTGGGAAGTGTTCGCCGTGGGCGGATCGCCGGCCCAGGCCGTGCAGTGTGGCGTGCTCGAGATTGCGCCACGCCGGCCGGACCTCGTCGTCGCCGGAATCAACTATGGGGAGAACGTCGGTCTGGGTGTGACCATTTCCGGCACGGTCGGTGCGGCTCTGGAAGCCGCAGCTTTGGGAATCCCCGCTCTCGCCGTCTCGGTCGAAGCAGAGCCGCATTTGCATCTTTCGTATTCGCCAGAAGTAGACTTCAGCACGGCGGCTTATTTCACCCAGCGCTTTGCAAGAGTCGCAATGCGGATGGAGTGGATGCACGATGTCGACGTGATTAAAGTAGAAGTGCCGCGTGATGCAACGCCCGAAACGCCATGGCGGTTGACGCGTTTGACCAGGGCGAAGTATTACGTACCGCTCACTTCAACGCGCGACAATCTGGACGAGGCGTCCTCGGTCGGATATACGGTCTCCCAGGCGCATGAAACGTTCGAACCGGGCAGTGATGCGCACGCGCTGCGCGTGCTCCATCAGGTCGCAGTCACACCGTTGAGTATCGACCTGACGTCCCGAGTTGATTTCCAGTCATTGGAAAGCCTATTCCGCGACAGGGATGAAATCGGAACCGACAATTGACCGGTCTTACGAGGATCGTTTTTCGTCCAGGGGTTTGAGTTTGGCTTCCTGCTCGTAAGGGGGAAGGATTCCCTCAGCAAGGGCATCGACCAATTCGTTGTGAATGTTCCCATTCGTGGCGACGATGGAAGTGGCTCGACTGACATCGAGGCGGTCGCCGATCGCACGGCTGACAACCCCGTTGGCTTCAGTCACCATCAACGTGCCTGCGGCGATGTCCCAGGGGAAGGAGCACATCTCCCAGTAACCTTCAAAATACCCGGCTGCGACGTAGGCGAGATCCAGTGCGGCAGAGCCCAGTCTGCGAACGCCCTGCGTTCGTAGGGCGAGATGGGAGAAATGGTCCAGGTTGTTGTCGATGCGAGTGCGGATGTCGTATGCGAAACCCGTTGCCAGCAGGCTTTGATTGAGCGATTTCACACTCGAAACGTTTAGCCGTTGATCGTCCAGCCACGCGCCTTGACCACGTCGGGCGTGGAACAACTCATCCCGCAGCGGATCGTAAATCACGCCGAGTTCGAGCTGGCCGTTTACCATGTAAGCGAGCGAGATGGAGAACACCGGTACGCCGTGAGCGAAGTTGACGGTTCCATCCAGTGGATCCAGGAACCAATGACCGGAGCCTTCGTTGTATTCGCCGCTCTCTTCGGCGACGATGGCGTCTTCCGGGAAAGCTCGCTGCAGTCTCTCGACCACAAACCGCTCGGAACGCAGATCGTATTCCGTGACGAGATCGATTTCCCCCTTCTTGCGTATCTCTTTGGCGTTTCCGTAGCCTTGCCGTATGATGACGCCGGCCTCGCGGGTCAGGTTCTTGGCGAATGTATATCGGTCGCTGGTCACGAGCGGGATTCTTTCCGGGAACCCCTCAGTTTTTCGAGAGCTTCTAATTCTCCCGCGATTTGTCTGTACTGCGCTTTCGTCTGGCGCAGCAGCGTTTCGAACTCGTTGCGCTGCCTTTTGGGGACGCTCTCGACGAGGCGCCGGGCTCGCATGATTTGATCGTATTTTTGTTTCAGCTTGGATTCGAGGCGCTTACGGTAGCCTCGATGGAAACTCTCGTCCGAAAGTGGTTCGGGGGTCTCGATTTCGGATCCGGTGAGGATTTCTCCCACCGTGAGCAGCAGTTCTTGAGCATCGACGGGCTTTTCGAGGAAGGTCACCGCACCGAGGCTGAGCGCGAAATCGATGTCCTCCTGGCTGATGAAGGTGGCGGATATGAAGAGGATGGGAATCTTTTCCGTCTTGGGATTGGAGCGTAAGTTCTGCGCCAGGGCGAAACCATCCATTCTGGGCATCATGATGTCTGCAAGAATGAGAGATGGTTCCTGTTTTTTAATCTCTTCTAACGCTTCCACCCCATCCCGGGCGGAGACCACGATGTATCCCCGGTGGATCAATGTCGCCTCGAGCAGCTCGCGGAAGTAATCGGCGTCCTCGACGATGAGGATGGGGTGTTCCAGCGTATCCATGTTCTGATTGTACCCTCTATTGAACGGAGATCAAAAGCGAATCGCTACAGGAGCGGATTTTTACGGCGCTGTGTTTCTTGAATCAGTTCTTGGAAAATTCGAAAACCGCCAACGATTCGAGGTGGTAGGTCTGGGGGAAGAGATCGATCGGGGTGACGGATTCCAGCTTGAAGCCGGCCTGGACGAGCCGCTTGGCGTCGCGGGCAAGTGTGGAGGGATCGCAAGACAGGTAGACCAATTTTGCCGGAGCGAGTTCGATGAGCGTGTCGCGAACTTCCCGGCTCAAACCATCTCGCGGCGGGTCGACGAGGATCATGTCGGGCTTCTCCTGAATCGAGGGCAGGGCCATCTCCACCGGGGCTTCGTACAATGCAACATCGTCGAACGCTCGCAAATTGACCTCGAAATCTCTGCACGACCAGAGGGATTGTTCCACCGCAACGAGCCTTGCACCGTGGCGCGCGATGAAAGCGCTGAACAGGCCTGCGCCGGCATAGAGATCGAAGATGGTTTCTCCGGGCTTGGGGTCGATGGCACGGAGGACGAGTCGGACCAATTCGTCGAGCAGCAGGCTGTTCACTTGAAAGAACGAGCGTGCCGACACTCGGAAGCGCTGATCGAGCACGTCATAGGCGAGATATTCATTTCCGGCGATGACGGTCACACCTTGTGGACCGAGCCATACCAGCGAGGCGGGAAGATCGATGCTGATATCTAGCTCGGGCTCGAGTTCGCTCTGCAGCGCGATTAGCACTTCCCCGTCTGTGCCCGTGCGCAGGATGATGCGTTCGAGGTCGAACCGCTCCGCGGCATCGATGCGGGGCCAGACCTCGTCGATTTCGGGGAGTGGAAGATGGCATTCCCGGATGGGCACGACATCGTTAGTGCTCGCGGCCATGAAACCCAGGCGGCCATCGTCTGCTAGCGAGAATTGAAGTTGATTGCGCGTGTTCCAGGGGGACGGCGAGGGCACGATGGATCTCGTAGGAGGTGCTTCGAAACCGCCGATGCGCACGAGTTGATCTCGGAGAATGCCCGCCTTGATTTTTAGCTGGGTGTCGTAGGGGGCGTGCTGGTAATGGCACCCGCCGCACTCGGTGAAATGGGGGCAGCGCGGATCGATTCGCTCGGGAGACGCTTCGAGGACTTCCACGAGTCGGGCGCGCGCCCAGCTTTTGCGTGCGTCGACAATTTCGACGCGCACCGTCTCGCCGGGCAGAGCAAAGGCCACGAAGGTCATCCTGCCGTCCTCGTCGCGGCCGAAGGCCTCTCCACCGTAAGCGCTGCCGCTTAGTTGTAGATCGATGATCGTCATTCTCGTAGGGCCAAAAAGGCGTCTATTTGATCGAGCAGCGATTGAAGATCCGCTGACGTCGTCTCCCCCATGTGTCCGATGCGGAAGGTTTCGCCCTTGAGTTTCCCGTAGCCGTTGGCCAGGACCATGTCGCTTTTTTGCAGGAAGGAACTGAGTTGGTTGAAGTCGATGCCGCGAGTGTTGCGCACGGTCGTGACGGTTTTCGAACGGTATCCTTCGGCGGCGAAGAGGGCAAAACGGTCCTGCGCCCAGGATTGTGCGAGTCGGGCTAGTTCGCGGTGGCGTTCGAAGCGGGACCGGATTCCTTCCTCGAGGATACGTTCGAGCTGCTTCTCGAGGGCGTAGAGTAAAGTGACTGCAGGCGTGGCGGGAGTCATGTTGCGCTCCAGGTATCGCTTGTAGAGTAGAAAGTCGAAATACCAGCCGCGATGTGGGATGCGCTCGGCACGCTGCAGCGCTCTCTCGCTGACGGCCGCAAAGGCGAGGCCCGGTGGGAGGGCGAAGCATTTTTGGGAGGAGGTCAGCAAAACGTCGAGATCCCATTCGTCCACGGGGATATCGACTCCGGCGGCCGAGGAGACGGCGTCTACCAGAATCATTAAATCGGAATTGACCTGGCGCGCCCGCGCGGCGATGTCCGCGAGGGGATTCTCGACTCCCGTCGAGGTTTCGTTGTGAACGATCGCCAACGCATCATACTTCTTGCTTTGGAGTGCGGCTGCGACTTGCTCCGCCGTGTTGGGTTCTCCCCAGTTGGCGTCGAGGCGATCGACGGGGATCGCATTACTCACGGCAACAGCGTGCCAGCGCTCTCCGAAAGCGCCACAAACGCAGATCAATAATCGTTCGGCGACGCAGTTACGCAGCGCACCTTCCTGCAGCCCACTTCCCGACGATGCGGTGATGAAAACACGATTTTCGGTTTGAAATACCTGTTTCATCATCGGCTGAATTCGGCCCATGAGATCTGCAAGTGCCTGGCTGCGGTGACCGATTACGGCTTTCGTTTGTGCCTCGAGTACTTCGTCTGCGACGTTTGTCGGCCCGGGGATGAAAAGCTTAGGCATCAGTACTTCCCTCGATAAGGATTTATCCGATTGTAACAGACACAAATACGGAGACATAGGCGAATCTGTGGAATTCGATGAAAAATTGCAAGTAGTTCAATATTATTTATCTCCGGATCAATAATATTAAACTAATACTTGACAAATTTAATATAAATGTGCTATATTCTGAGAAATTATGAACATAAGATAAGAAATATCTATTTCGGGTTCAATATGTGGTGGAAACGGACAGAATGAAGATCGGCTGATGAAAACGAAGCGAATAAAGCTCGTGAATGAGAAAGGATGTGGATCATGTTCCAATGGAGCGAGGTAATCACAAGCGAAGCGAAAATCGAAGCATTGCGGCGTGAAGCAGCTCACGAGCAATGGGTTCGCTCGATGGTGAGCGGGACGAGCCAACGAACGCACTTCTATTACACCGCCACATTCCGCCTCGGCTGCTGGCTGACGGCCGTCGGCCAGCGCATACAGCGACATTCGACGATCGCGGAACCGACGTTGATTTCGAAGATCGGATCAAATCAAGGTGCTTGCTGAAAGTCCAATGATTTCGAAACGGGAACATCATACTTTCGCCTCGACACACAATCCCCAGATTGAGAAACCGGGTTGTGGAGCGATCCGCAATATGCAAGATTTGATGGAGAGTGGCCAATGAATACCATGTTATCCACGTGTCCCGTGTGTGATCAAGCGCTTGAGATCACCCGCTATCACTGCCGCAGCTGCGACACGACCATCGAAGGTCATTTCAGCCTGGGACGTTTGGGCAGGCTTTCGGAAGAGGAACTCTCCTTTGTGGAAACGTTCATTCGCTGCGAGGGGAAACTCAGCCGCATGGAAGACGAATTGGGTTTGTCCTACCCTACGCTGCGTGGACGCTTGACGCAGGTCATCCGGGCTTTGGGATTTCCCCTGGGCCCTGAGCCACAGCGCTTGAGTGATGAGGAACGCCACCGCATCCTGGACGAGTTGGCCAGCGGTGATATCTCTTCGGCAGATGCGATGCGTCTTCTGGAGGGCGAATAGAAATTCTGAAAAATGCAAGAATGAGGAAAATATAATGGAAAAATTCAGCTTGGACGTTGATGAGAAGACGAAGGTGCGCATCGAATCGATCGGTGGAGATTTGCGCATTTCCGGGAGAAGCGGATCGAAATTGGAAGCGCAGGCACCGGACTACGGTGAATTGAAAGTCGAGCAGAATGAGGATGAGATTACAATTTCCGCCCGCTCGGCTGTATTGATCTACCTGCCCGCTTCCATTCCGGTGGCAGTTGAACGTGTGGGCGGAGATGTACATGCGAAAGGCATGAGCGAATCGTTGTCGGTGGAGAGCGTCGGCGGTGATCTGCGCTTGAAGCGCAGCGGACACGTCGAGATCCAATGGATTGGCGGCGATCTCACCGCACGGAAGATGGACTCCGATCTTATCGTTGAGCATGTGGGCGGGGACGCGGTCATCGAGAAAGTGGAAGGCGTCGTGCGCTGCAGTGCAATTGGCGGCGATCTCTTGCTGCAGTCCGTGAAAGGGGCCGTCGATGTCTCTGTCGGAGGCGACGCCAGTGTAGAAATCGTTCCGCAGAAAGAAGCGAGTTCGCGCGTCGTTACAGGCAGCGATCTGACTTGCTATCTGCCGGAAGAATCTTCGGCGAACGTGCACGTGAACGCAGGCGGTGAATTGGTGCTGGTGGAACCGGGAGAATTTGAAGAATCCGAAGAGGGTGTCGTATTTCGTCTTGGCGACGGGCAGGGAGACGTCGATCTGACCTCGGGAGGCGATTTATGGCTGCGTGTGGGCAAGTATGAAGCATTTGGCACCGAGGATTGGATAGACGACATCACGAGTCGTGCGGAAGCCAGCGCTGCGGAAGTGGAAGCTCGCGTGGGCGCCCTCGTCGGCGGAGCATTTGCATTCGATGCCGACCGCATCGCAGAGCGGGTGCGAAAGTCTGTCTCCAAAGCCCGCAGGAAGGCGGAAAGGGCGCAGAAGCGAGCCGCGTCGTATGGCGCTTCCGATGGAAAGAATGTACGCATTACCTTCGGCCGCCACGGATCAAAGCCCGCCGAAGTAAGCGACGAAGAGCGTATGACCATTCTGCGTATGGTAGAAGACGGAAAGATCAACGTCGAGGAAGCCGAGAAGTTGCTGAGTGCGCTGGAGGGCGAGGCGTGACGGCGATGATCCTGGCAAAGTCTTCGGACTCGGCGACCGGCATGCGCCCGGTCGATCCGAAGCGGGATATGCGTGCCCTGGCGGAGTTGATCGAGGTTGCTTTCTCCAGCAATCTGGAAGCGGGAAGCGAACGGATGCTGGGTTGGATGAAGTTCATGGGCCGCTTGGGTTGGCCCGGATGGGTTCTGAGTTTCTATCTGCTGCCGCCTGCAGCCCGGCCGCGCGGCTTTGTCTGGGAAGTCGAGGGGCGCCTCGTGGGGAACGCCAGCGTGCTGACGGTGGGAGGCCATCCCCGGCGCTGGATCCTGGTCAACGTGGCCGTGCATCCGGACTTTCAACGTCAGGGCATTGCGCGCCGGCTGGTTGAAGCGTGCGTTGCGTACGTTCACGAGCATAAGGGTCGTGTATTGCTTCTACAGACGGAAAGCGACAATCGTGGTGTGCAGGAGTTGTATGCCCAGCTCGGTTTCGAGACGATCGCCAGGCGGACGACCTGGGTTGGAAAATTCGACCGGCGCAGATTTCGCTCGATGCCGAAAGGGCGTGCCAGAGCGCGATTCCGGGAGGAATGGCGGGAACAGGCGGCGTTGGCTCGACGCATTCATCCGGAAGGATTGATTTGGCCTTATCCCCCAGGATCGAGCATCTACCACTCGGTGGGACTGGTGGATTCGTTATTACTGGGAGGAGAACGACATTGGGTCGTGTGTGAGGAGGGCGCGCTGGTGGGAAGTCTGAGTTTGCGTTGGAGCACCGAGGTTGACGCCTGGCGTATGCTGCTGGTCGTCGATCCGAAAGCACACGAACAAGTCGAGCGTGAATTGTTGGTGTGTGGTTTGAGTGAGCTTCCGAGCCAGAAAGCGCGCATCGAGTTGGAATATCCAACTGGGATTGCAGAAGACCAACTGTGCGATTTGGGTTTCGAAGAAAAACGAAGATTAACCTGGATGAAGAAAGAAATGCGGGATTGAAGTCAATCATGGATCCCGGATTTCTCCCGTCCGCTGTGGATGGTATGAAATAAGAGGCGCAAGTCTTTCAGAAGTACGTTCTTGAAGTTGAGGCGTTCGATGATACAAAATCGAAATTTCCGGCTACTTTGGCTGGCACAGATGATCTCGGCGGCCGGCGATTCGTTCAGCTTTCTGGCCATCGCGATCCGCATCGACGACCTTTCGGATAGTGCGGGGGCGTCGGCCCAAGCGTTGAGTCTGGTGCTGATCGCCTATGCGCTGCCAACGTTGGTCCTGGGTTTGTTCGCCGGAACGTTGGTGGACCGCTGGGATCGAAAGCGAGTGATGGTTTTTTCCGACGTGGCACGTGCGATCATCGCGCCGGGGTATCTGTTGCTGCAGTCCTCGGGGGATTTACCCGTTGCCATCCTGACCGCTTTCTTGTTGGCTTCGTTTGGCGTCTTCTTCTATCCGGCCCGCACGGCGCTGCTGCCGTCTCTGGTTCGTAAGGATGAATTGATGTCTGCGAATGGCTCCATGCAGTTGGGCAATACGATTGCCAAACTCGCTGGTCCAGCCCTGGCAGGTCTGGTCATTGGCTTTTGGGGAACCCGGGTCGCGTTCCTGGTCGATTCGGCAAGTTTTATGATATCGGGCGTTCTCGTGTTGGGAATCAGCGGGGTCGTTACGCGGGCAGCTGCTTCGAGTGAAGGCACACGGTCAGCCATGCAGGATTTCCGTGAAGGCGTACGATTTGTGCTTCAGAGTCGCTTGCTTCAAGGCGTTACCCTGGGAATTGGAATCGCCATGTTGGGCATCGGGGCGGTGAACGTGCTCTTCGTTCCCTTCCTTCGCGACGCATTCGTCGTCGATCCGACGATCCTGGGCGGAATCGAGACTGCGCAGGGTGTCGGCATGGTCCTCGGAGCACTCTCGATCAGCGCGCTCGCAAGAAAGCTTTCGTCGCTGAAGATTTCGGTTGCGGCGATGATCGGTTTAGGCATCGGGATTTGCGCGTTTGGGTTGGCACCGGCGTTGAGTCTGATTGTGGCGGCCATGCCGCTGATCGGATTTACCCTTCCACCGATAAACGCAAGCCTGAGTACGATGCTGCAGCGCGGTATTCCGGAAGGTTTATTGGGAAGGGCAAGTTCGGTGATGGACATGGCTTCCTCACTGACGAACCTTTTGTCGATGGGCCTCGCAGGATGGATCGCAGGCATGCTCGGTCTGCGAGAGACGTTTGTCCTTGCCGGCGGGATCATCCTGATCGCCGGCGTAGCAATGGGGCGAATGCTGCAGGCGGATCAAGAAGCTTACCAGCAAGTACAGCCTGGTGCCCAAGTCCAGGAAGTGCTTGCGGGAGAATAAGGAGAAGATGATGTCGAACGATATGGACTCGAAGGATGTAAAAACCAATGGGGAGGCGTTGGAAAACATGGATGTGCTCCACCAGTTGGAGCAGGGGCAAATCGACGTTGAAGAAGCCGAGCGCCTGCTTACGGAACAAAGAAGTCCGTCTATGGATAAGGATACGGACCAGCCTGATGCGCAGGATCCCCTGCGGACACGTTCCTGGTGGCTGATCCTCTTCGCCATTGGATTCGGGTTTCTCGTTTTTGGATGGGGCGTGGCCACGTTGGGGGGCTGGTGGTGGCTGTGTGCTGGACCGCTGTTGCT
>JARRPX010000023.1 GCA_037382465.1 Anaerolineales bacterium
TAATTTCAATATCCAATTTTCTTCTCTCCCTCACGAGACGCCTACGTCCCGCTCCAAACTCCCCAAATGCCCTATAGTAGAAACCATAGCGGCGGGATTCCACAGGCAGCGATCCATGAAGTCGATGCAATTAGCGTTTGGGAATGGGCAGGCAGCGTGATGTTGGTGGCCATCGCCAGCATGAAGGGCGGGGTGGGGAAGTCGACCCTCGCGGCCATGCTCGCCAAGCACGTCGCCGGCAGCATGGGCGTCTCCGTCACCGTCGTCGACATGGACCCGCAGCGCGGGGCGACCATCCTGCTCCTGGGACCCAGGAAAGCGGCTTCCCATACCGGACCCACGATGTACGACGTGCTGCAGAGCGAACTGGACAACATCCCCTCCCACGAAATTCTCGCCCGGGCGATCGTCCCCTCGGCCTATCACGAGGGCGTGCGCCTCGTCCCCGCCTGCACCGCATTGGCCAACATTGCCGGTCCCGAAACGCCGAGGGATTTACTACGCCTGGCGTTATGTGGAAGCATCAACACACTGGACCCGCTCGTCATCATCGATACCGGTCCCGACATCACGCTGTGCGAGATGAGCATCATTGCGGCGGATTTGATCTTCATCCCCGTCACGCTCTCGCATCAAAGCGGCGTGCCGACGCTGAACACGCTGCAGACGGCGTTTCGAGTCGGCTGCCCGATCGGTGGTTTGATTCCGACCATGGTGGGAACGTCCCAATGGAGTGAAAAGCGTGTGGCGCAATGGCGTGAGAGTCTACGCAATACGCAATTGGTTAAAAACCGAAAAATCCAACTTTTGACCTCGATGCCTTATTCGCAGTCGGCCATTCGGGGAACGTGGCGCTGGGGAAAACTTCCCCATCTATTCATCCCCGCCCTCAAAGGGATCGAAGCACAAATCTACTCGAATCGCGACTCAAGACAGGGAGAAAACGCCAACGGAATCGATTTAAGTGCAAGGACGATGGAAGGGATCGTCAACCATGGCTGATCTCGATCGCGGCACGATCCTCGAAACGAACATCGACATCAGCGACCTGAACGGCTATCGAACAGCCAGGCCGAAGCTACAGACGGGGCGGCTAGAATGGCCGATCATGATGATTCCGCTGGAAGCGATTTCATCAGAAAGTCCAGCACAGACGCGTCAGGAGGTGTTCGATCCGGGTCGTTATCCCCAGGACGCGGAGCTTGCGGCAAGTATCCGCCAGCATGGCGTGATCGAACCCATTCTCGTGTACAGGTTCTCCGATCCAGGAGAGGATCCGCAGTATCGGCTGATCGCCGGCGACCGACGCCGGCGCGCCGCGGCTCACATCGGGCAGGAGATGATCCCCGCCATCATTCGTCCAAGCGGGGATCAAATCAACCTGTTGACGTTTGCCGAAAACACCGGACGACGCGATCTAACACCATATGAGAAAGCGATTGCCTTAGCCAAGATCATGGACATGGACGAAGAAGTACTTTCCTTCCGACAACTGGCCAAGAAAACCGGAGTCAGTCTTTCTTCGGTCTCGAATCTACTCAAGGCATACCGGGAATCCCCTCCGGCATTACGCAAGTTGTTTGCAGAAGGCATGGAATCGCGTGCTGTCGTCGAACTTCAGAGTGTCTTTGGAAAATATGGCGAGGCAGAGCAGGTAGAACTTGCAAGGAAACTTCGGGGTTTGTCAAAACGGCAAGTGTTGGAGATCAAAGAATTGAGCGCGCGAGGGATTCCCATCGATGCAGCACTGGAAACAATTCGTAGACCCCAAATGTTAGCCAATGTATCCGGCAGCGAGCAACGAATCGCGAGACTTCAAAGGGAAACCCCAGATTGCACACTGCCCTCCGACGACCAAGTCGAGGCAATTGCGGAACTTACCGGCGCTCCTCGAAAAACCGTGAAGGAAATATTTTCTACAGCGGAGAAGAATCGATCCGGCATGGATGCGGTTTTTCTTGCATGCGCATTCGTGGGGCGGGGAGGAACTCCCTGTAATGCACTTAAAAATGCCGAGTCTCTTACTCAAAAAAAGAAGGCGTTTAAACTCGTACACAAATATCTCATTTTACGAAACAAAGCAAAGGATTTTATCGATCACGTTGATGAAGATTCGCAAAAGGAATTTCTTAATACCATATTTTGGGGGGAATAAGCCACCATGGGGGGACACGCTACAGTAAAAGATCATCTCGCGGCGATCGGTGATTCGCCCGAATGGGTCATTTCATTGGCAGAGATGATCCAGAAACTGCTGGGCACATCTTCGGCCATTGCATCAGCAAGAGCGAGAGATTTAAGTCGGCTTCCGCCGATCGGAAAGGGCCTCGAATCAATCCTTCGAGGCTGGGATATCCTGAGCGATGCCGATCTGCAAAATTTATCACCTATGCAGAAGGAAACCATTGAAAAAGTAATCTTCAAGATTTTAAACGACGTTCGTAAAATCGTCGCCACAACGAGGAGGATGGAAACATGATCAACCGAGGTTTGCTAATTATAGGAATTGTGCTTGCGCTTATCGGGTTCGGCGCAGCTTTTGTTGTCAACCAAATCATCGTCCGTCCAACAGACTACATCATTGCTGCGAGAATGGACATAGCTGCCGGAACATACATCAATGAACTCCCGGAAGATGCTTTTATCCAGATTCCCGTTCAGTTCGAAAATTCATCTGCACGGAAAATACTGGAAGGTGTAGCGCAACCACAAGACCTGATCGCCATGCACGCAGTGGATGCCGTAATCATCCAAGACATCTATATGTACCAACCGCTCGTCCTCGGCGCCGTCATCAGCGCAGATAACCCGGCCGCATCCCGCATCGCCCGTCTTGGATTAGACAATCCAGACTTGATGGTAATTACTATTCCAGCATCGGGTAACGTACCATCCGGCCTCATGTCAGGCGACCGCATCGATCTTGCCGTGACTGTTTCTTCTGTAGCAGACCCCCTCGAGCTCACTCGGGATGAACAGGTTACAACCCTCCCATTCTCACAAACCAGCCTTGGCACCATCCCTCCTGAAGCGCTTGCGGAGATCCTGGAAGCCTCGGGGTATTCCGTATCAGCGCCGGAAGATGGGAGTGCAGCACATATAGCTGCGTCTGCGGAAGAAGATGAAAATGCGCACATAAACGAGCCAGAGGCACCTATACTCCGTGAGCCAGTGACCAAGCTATTGGTAAGGGGATCCTTGGTCATCAACGTTCAATATGCAAGGTCGGTTACCGGGATAACTGCAGAAGGCGAAGCTCAATTGATGCGAGGAGAAATCACCGGTATTGATGTCATCATCCCTCGGGAGGCTTTTGAATTCGTGACGATGGCCATAAACAGTGGAAACCTGCAGATTGGTCTGCTCTCGCCTCTCGTCGCTGATACCAGCGACGAACCCACACTCGGTGCTTCATTGCAAGACTTCCTGGATCTTTACCTGAATGATCGGGAAGAACTTATCGCCGAATCAGCATTGGTAGATATATCGGAGTAAGTATGAATTTAACATCGCAGTAAAAAGCTGTTTGCCAATTTGCGACTCAAGAGGTTCCTCAATGTCAGACCAACAAATCGAGTACCTTACTACATTGTTGTTTGCGAGGCCGGAAATTAGTGCACAAATGAACGCACAAATGCACATTGCAACCGACAGAAAAGTGCGACTCGCAACGGTGCTGCCGTTGTTCGATCTTTCAAAGGCCGTCGAAATCCTGCATTCAATGAACCCTCACGTGGTTATCATTGATGCTCGTGTAGATGGATTTGAACTCGCTCACATCGTGCATCTTCGTCAGCAAGCTGCCGAACCATTTGCCGTTGTCGGTCTCGCACAAGCAGGTTCAACAGAAATGGAGCAATTGCTGGGGTGCAATCTTGACGCCACATATACATTGCCGCTCAACCCACAATTGTATGACCGCCTCGATCGAGATCTTCCGGGCAAATATGAGTTGGTATGCAAAGCATGGGGAAAAGGAGCATGGGGCGCCGGTGCCCCTGAAGCGATAAAGGCAGCCACAGCCGCCGCCGGATCAACATCATGGCAGCGATCAGCAATTGCAGTTTATTCCCCCAAAGGCGGTGTTGGAAAAACCGTTATTGCATGTGAGTTGGCAGCTACGCTCGCCGCTCTCGGTGGAAGAGAAGTTGCGCTGGTTGACGCCAACATGAACGGCGGTCATGTGAAATTACGCTTGAATGTGGATGTTCCCCACGGGATACTCAATGCAGCTGCCACCTATCACACCAACAAGGGACACCCATCGTTGGAGGCAGACGCACTAAAAAGGGTTCTCGGATACCTGGTACCACTTGCTGGAACCGGCAACCTGAAGATCCTCCCTGGTGTCGTCAATATGGAACAATCGCTCAACGAGAGCTTGCTCGGCGAGGCAGGAATGGACTTTATGATGTGGTCCATTCCCATCCTCAAACGCCAATTCGATTTCGTAGTAATCGACATGGGCAGCTCAATTAACGTCGGTATACATATTGGTGCACTCAAGAGTGTCGATTTTATCATCGCCGTATGCGAACCAGATCTCACGAGTCTTGCGGACATCAAGGAAGCCATACATCGAAGCATTGGCTCAAAGCATGGAATTGGTATAGATCGAATCGGATTGGTGATCAACAAATGGCAGGATGATCTGGGAATTTCCTTGAAAGAGGCATCGAAATATGCCGAAGTCACAGCGATGGGCATCATTGCAAACGATGGCACAGGAAATATCACACGTGCCGGCAATCAAGGCCAGTCTTACTTCGCCAAATATATCAATGAAAAGAAAAATCCCAAGGAAACGGAACAGACGCTTCATGGGTTCGCCCAATTAGCGGGTCAGTTCTATCCCCCGATTTCCGCAGCTTGGTCGGAAAGATTAAAAAGCGGACACAAGAAAAAACGGTGGCTATGAATATGCAATTCGAAGATGATCATGCAGCGAAGCTCGATAAGCAAACACTGGAAGGGAACGGCGATGAACCATACGAAAATGGATTAAAAAAGGTACGCGATCGCATTGCTAGTGAATTCAATCCACAGCAGATCGATAACGCCGGCCCGCTAGTCACAGAAGCGGTTTCGCGTACTGCACACGAGATCTATCAGGCTTTTAACCAGGAAGCGCTTTCCAAAAACTGTTCCCGCATCTTGATGCCCGAGGAACAATTTGTAGAAATGGTACTGGCAGATCTGCTCGGCATGGGCGCCATCGACACTTTATTAAGCGATGCGAGCGTCGAGGATATTGCCATCAATGGGCCCAAAGAAGTCGTGGTTTACAGACAAGGAAGTTGGGAAAAAACGGATCTTTCATTCCCGTCGGCCGATCGATTGCTCGAAGTGCTCAATCGCGGCTTGGCTCACTCAAATCGAAAAGCCAATATGGTCACGCCGATTGCCGACGCTGTATTAAAAGGAAAACAGCGTATCAGCGTCGTGACCCATCCTGTGGCAACGCCCTACCCTACAGCCGTCATTCGCATCCCCAGAGCACAAGACATCACCTTGGAGGACATGGTCAAACCCTCCAAGGTTAAAAATGAAAAACACAAGAAAGAACTTACCATTGATTACGAAAGTCTAATCGATGGAGATGCTCAGGGTTTACTTTCGCCAAAAGCAGCCCTCTATCTGCATGCCGTCGTGCTGGCTGGAGGAAACATCGTTGCTATTGGGCCGACGGGATCTGGAAAAACAACTCTCTTGATGGCGCTTGGCCGGAAAATTCCAAGAGGAAACCGAATCCTTATTATCGAGGACACTCCGGAGATCGACCTGCATCCCGATAGCGACACACCATCGAACGTTCTTTATCTACGTACTCGTCCATCGACCATAGAGGGTTTGCATGAAATTCCTCAGGAAGATCTGGTCAAGCTGGCACTGCGTCAAAGACCCGATGCGCTGACTCTCGGCGAAGCCCGAGGACCCGAAGTTTTCGATTTGCTCAACGCGCTGAACACTGGCCACAAAAATGGGCTCACCAGTCTACATGCGTACGGCGTGGACGAACTTTTCGGACGGATATTTCTCATGCTCTCCCAGAGCGAACGAGGGCGACATCTGGATGCATACCGTGCCGCAAACCTCGTTGCTTCAACGCTCCACGTCGCCGTCTCGATCGAGATGGTCGGTAATTCACGCTTCGTAAAAACGGTAGCGGAACTAACCGGTACAGTTAAAAAGATCGGGACATCTTATGAACCCGAGGTAAAGCCAATCTTCCAACGATCTGGAAGCCGCGGCAAACTAGAAGGTCCTCTCATGGATTCTACACATGCAAGTCTGTTCAACTCGGCAGGCATACCCAAACATGTTTATTCGTTGGAGTAATCTTGTGAGAAATAAGAATGGGGCTTTCCAGATAGGAGTAACCATATGCTGACCAGTATCCTTCTTGCTGCTTCTGCTGGCTTTGGTATGTTCTTCATCGTTATATCGTTTCGCTATCAAGCGCCAAAGCGAAATCTCGAGCGACTCACGGCGTTGCGAAGGACAGCTGACGAGATCGCAGCAGAGTCAGAACCGGATGACTCGTTTTTCCGAAACCTCCGCTATCGAGGCCTTGATGTCGCTTTAGCCCAAGCTGATCTTGACGTGACCCCTGCCGGTTTTGTACGTGTTGGCATCCTGATCACAGTAATTGCATTCGCCTTGGGCGTCGTCATAAGTGGGGGCTTGTCGGTTGCTTTGTTTACGGCGGGCGTCAGCATTTTCCTCTACTACTTTTGGCTAGGGCTGCGGCGAGATGCAAAGAAACTCGAGTATGAAGAAGCAATCGCTGATACATGTGACCGCATCTCAGCTGGAGCACAACTCACACCCACCCTTCAAGGCGCCATCATTCATGCCGCGGAAACGTGTCCGGAAATCATCAAAAGCGATCTTGTTCTGATCTCCAATCAATTATCTCAGGGCGCGAGTGTCGACGATGCCTTTGGGGACATCGTCGAGCGGAGGCAAAGCTATTCCTTAGGGCTGATGGCACAAACATTAGAAATTTGGAGTGTGCGCGGAACAACACTTCCCCTCCAAGAGGTGATTAAGCCACTTAAGGACGCTATCCGGGATATGGCGGACACGGGCAGGAGAATGGACGCCGAACTTACACAATCCAGGTTAACGGCCACGATTGTCACAATCGCGCCGCCCATATTTGTACTCTTTTTCAGGACCGCAATACCCTCGACCGCCCCAATTTATTCCAGCACAACGGGGCAGATGATCCAGATTTTCTCCTACGCCCTATCTGCCATCGGCTTTATGATGACCATGCGTATCATTCGAAACGTTCGCAAGGTCCTGGAAATACAGCATGTATAGGAGATAAACATGGACACTTCACTGATATTACCCCTCTCGCTTGCACTCATGTCAGGTATCGGTATCTTCCTGGTTGTCGCATCTATCAGTATACCCACGAAATCTTTGACCGGTCGCATTCGGGATGACGGCGCCGGCCCGCATATCGTGGGCATGGCAGAAAGTAAAATCTTCCAGGCTTTCGTCTCAGGTCTGAGTAAACGACTTCGGCCCGTGTCGGGAAATCTTGAAGACCTATTACGGCGTTCTGGATGGAGATTTGAATCGGAAATTTACTTCTATGCCCGCCGCATGCTTGCCGCGTTCGTGGTGATGGTGTTATGCGTTATTGTGGGAATTGCCCTGAATGTTATTATGGGGCTTTCGATTGGTTTCTTGCCTATGGCCGTACTTTCCTGTCTCGGCGCGCTGATGGGTTTTATACTACCCGACATCGAACTCAACAACGCCATCGACCGTAGACGGGTTCGGCTCAAAAAGGAAATGGGCTTCGGTCTGGACCAAATCCATATATACCTGCAGTCCGGCGCAGATCTTATGGAAGCGTTGGCCCAAGTCACACACATGGGCATCTTCGGAAAAGCTTGTGAGGCTATCGCCACCCAGGCAAGCACCGGAGAACCAATCAGTACGGTCACAGAGAACGTGCAAAAAAACCTCCCACAAACACCGGAGTTTGACGAGTTCCTCAAACTGATACACACTGGCATTCAGAAGGGCGAAGCCGTTCAAGAACCCTTCCGCGAACGCGCGGCATCGATGCGCCAGATGCTCGTCCGTTCGATCATCGAAGAAGGACACAAGTCCAGAATCAAAGTTACTTTCCTTACAATCATTTTCATGCTGGTGGCCACCATGATCGTGACTATCGTCCCGATTACACTGCTGCTGTTCGAGGGGGCATTTTAAGATGATGTTGAATTTTCGCTCTCGATAAGCATAAGCTGAATGCATCGGCGATCCAGCCGTCTCGCCGGCCCCAACTCTTTCATCGTTCTCACCCAAGGTATGATATAATATCATACCGGAGAAGCGGTATGTCGAAAGAAAAGGTTGCCGTGACGATCGAGAAGGCTCTACTTGAGCAACTGGACCGGCTAGTTGCGGAGGAGAAATATCCAAGCCGAAGCAACGCTGTTGAACGAGCGGTCGAAGACTTGCTTGAGAGAGATGAACATACCCGTCTTGCGGTGGAAAGCGCAAAACTGGATCCTGCCTTTGAAAAGGCATTGGCTGATGAAGGGTTAGCGGGAGATCTTTCGGAATGGCCAGAATATTAAGAGGGGAAATCTATCGGGCTGATCTTAATCCGGTTCGAGGACGAGAACAGGGCAGTCACCGTCCCGTCGTTATCATAAGCCAGGATGTGTTCAACGAACGATCGGGAACGGTCATTGCCATGGCGATTACGAGTAAGATGCAAAAAGCAGGATATCCTCTCATTCACAAACTGAGCAGCGGGGGGTTGCCCAAGGAATCATGGGTCAAAATGAGTCAAGTTCGCACGTTGTCGACTTCACGATTGGGGAATCGCGTCGGAAAGGTCGAACCGGAAGAATTGGTAATCTTGATCGAAGGGCTGAACGAAATCATTGCCGCTTAATTCACCTGAGAAACACGGGAAGCGCAGCGAAGTGGGGTGGTTGTGGTTCTCGCAAGGTGGATTCGCGAACAAACCTTACACCGCGGATCAACCTCCTCGATTTTCCAGTTTTGGATCGAAGTGTTAGGATTGGAATTTGAATTCGAGCTCGAGACAAGGTTATTTGTATGAAGTGTAATAAAGCCGTTGTCTATATCCTGTTCTTTATCTGCCTCGGAGGAATGTTCAGTTTCGCCACAATGGATGAGGTTTCAGCGAAGATCACCGATTCCTCCGACGCAGCGCAAGGCGTTCAGTCTACGCCGAACTTATCCTTTGAAGAACGACTTTCCCGGGCAATCCCACGGACCAACGTGGACCGGAAGGATTTGGATCGTCTCGTATACGGTAACCAGCTCGACTGGCCCGAGATGCGCTATCTCAACGAAGGCGTTACTCTTCTCGGTCGAACGGTCACACCCATCGATTTTCAGATCTTTCCAGGCGGGGACACAGTAAGTGTATATTCGCCACGCGATGGACAATTGTACACGGATGCACTCTGGTACATCACTGAAGTTCTTGAGAATGGCCAAAGGGCTTTTGACGCAGTCATGATCCCTCCTGGTGGAAGTCTGGTGATGGTCCAAATCGAAATCGAACCTCCAATATCAAATCCCGATGAAACCTGCGGCTCATCTTACGAAGGACCTCGCGGGGATTCCTTCCGAATCGCTTATCCCGGCTTGGGGGAACACGCCGTTGCCTACACCCCTTTGTACCCGTACAGCGGAGGGTACAAACTCCAGGAGTACGCCGCACCTTTCGTCGATTGCCCCGACGATGGCTGGCTGTACTTCTACATCCCCACGCTCGAGGCGGATCCCGCCAATATATGGCTCGAATTCGTCCAATCGACAGCCTGGTATGACGAACGGACAGGAGAGCCGATCGTCGGAACAAAGCTGGCCTTCTGGACGCTGACAGAACGGCCTTGAGCTATTCAATTTTCAGTTTCGGCAGAAGGGTAGCGAAACCCATCACTATACCTGTGAATCAAAGCGCTTGAAACAATCTTCCCCCTGTCGAGCATATTCGTCCATATCCAAAACCAGGTAGATTCAAATCCGCCAAACCCACATTGTTGCGAATACCTGCGGATAAATATCCGCGAAAGACCGGCACCGGATACATATCCGGCGCCAACGGTTCTATTGCTGGTTGCGGATGAATATCCGCAACCGATACCGGGCAGATATGTATATGCCCGCCTCTACTCCAGCAACCCTGGTACACAAATCACAAGAGCGTTCCTGCGCCGAATTCTTCTCTTAAACAAACACCCGCAGATACACATGCATCGCCAGCGAGTATCCCTCCATTCATCCTGCGCGGAACAAGTTGCGCAGCATCGAGCGAAGTCGAAGGAGCGCACCGCAGCACCAGTCTGCGAAAATAACGCACCCTTTTTCGACTACACTCAATCGACGACATTCGCTTCTTCGAAGCTCGCGCATTTCAGGTTGATAAAGAAAGAAGGGACGCCCATGTCCCGTATGAGAGCCTGTTTTTATGCTAGAGTAATTTCATGATCGCGGTCGATATCACCCCTCCATGCATACCATATTTGAAGGAGACATCTGATGAGGAAACACCTATCGCAAGGGATTTTAGCCGACCAATCGGGGCAGGACACGCTGGAGTGGATCGCCATCGCCGCAGTCGTCGTGATCATCGTCATAGTGGTCTTCGCCATCATCCGCGACAAGGCGATTGAGAAGGCGGAAGCAATTTGGTAAGTGGCGAATCGGTCCGCGAATCTCGAGCGAACGAGTCGGATTCGCCCAGACGAATGCTATTACCAGCGGGGACAATCATGGCAACGAAGGTCGATCTCCCAGCACAAGCACCTAAAAATGAATGCGGACAGGCCACACTGGAGTTCATCCACGCCTTCTGGCTCCTTTTTGCTTTTTTTCTGATCATGCTCGCCATCGCCACGGTGTGGTACGGACACATCATCACCTCGCCCGTATCGTTGGAAGCCGCATCGCGCGAAAGCGTACAACCTGGCTGGGGCCAGGAATTTATTCACTCCTCTGGAAACAGTCTGTCGAAAAATACACAGCTAGATACCTCCATCAGCAATTGGGACTCGGGGCTTTTTCAATCCGAAGCGAATATCCTGACCGTATCGGGCAAGTCGAGAGCCTCCTGGATGCCTTTTTTGATCAACTGGAGCGTCCCCGTTCAGGGTTCGACGATCTTTCCGGTGTGGGAATTCCACGGAGGAAGTCCTTAATGTCGCTATCGAAGCAAAATCAAATTGTAAAGAATCAAAAGGGCTCGGCGCTAATCGAATTCGTACTTCTGGCCCCTTTGGTCATTTTGCTGATGATGTTCGTTTTATTTGCCGGATGGTGGAGTTATTCCAAATTGTCATCCCAAAATGCGGCTTATAGTCGTGGCGTATTTAATCCTTCGTATGCAACATTTCGATCTGGTGGAGAATATATTCCGCGCGAGGAATCGGCAGAATGGGTGATATTGGAAAGCTCGAAGGGGATGAAACAGATGTGGTTCGATCATATGAGCATCGGCTGGAGGCACGGTACCTACCGCATATCAAGAATCGGCGGGGCAGGCTATGTGGTCTCCATCTTGCCAAATAAAAACTCATTCCATGAATGGTTCCTGGATTTTTTATCGCACGTGGGAAGTGGGAATTATTCAAGCCAGTTACCAAAAGGGAATGCGTTCTTTTTCTTTACGCCACTTATATCTGAATCAGAATATTGAACATGGCAGATGATTCAAGATGAAAAACCTAACATGCACGGAAATTTGTGAAGGGAACAAACGAGGGCAGATCATGCTCGCCTTCCTGGGCTTCTTTCCCCTCTTCATCGTGTGCTTATTCGTGGTGACCGATCTTGCCCGCTATTTCTACCTCAAGAATCAGGTGCGTATTACTGCCGATTCAGCCGCTCTGGCCGCAGCCGGGGCGTTGGATATGCGCCAAGCGACTGAGAATCAAGTATTCGTCATCAACGGCGCCTGGGGCAGCATTAGAGCGATGGAAGTCGTCTTGGAAACACAAGGCAAGGTCAGCGAAGATTCTTGGATGACCATCGGGATTACATACTTAGACATTCAGGGCGACGAAGTTACCGTAATCGTGAACGGAAAGGGGCCAACCTTGTTTGGCGGTTACATTGGAATATCAGAGTTCAAAACGAGCGCCATCGCAAAAGCACGCATCGCCGTTGGCGTGGATCAAGAGTGGTAAGCATGTTTGTGGACGATGGTTTCATCGGATCTCAGGCTGGGTGGTACAAAAATGGAAGACTTACGACAAATCGTTGCAGAGTTGGTAGCGATTATTACCACCATCGGGGGAATATACTTCTTCATCGGATTCGTCGTTAATCTAGCTCAAACGCAAATCAGTTCTATTACCGGGGATACCCTGGGACGCGCCAGAGCGCTCCAGCAAGGCATTGCCATGGTTATTCTCTTATGTATCGCCGTATCTATAGGGTCGATCATGGATGGTATAACTGAGCACTTTGACACGGTTGGCGCTATGCAAGTTCCCCAAACCAAGGAAAACGTGATCGCTTTCTGGTCCAGTCTGGCGAAAATGATTGTTTCAGCCGTCGCGGGAATCTCAACTACGCTGTTAACCGTCAGTGCCGTTTTCAACGGCTTAGGGCTTCAGATTTCGAAGATGATTGGCCTACCCATTGGCATTGCGCGATCCGCCGGGAATTTACTCGCAGTCGTTATCGGCTTGGCGCTTTCAATTACAGCCGTTGCGATTGCACAGGGGATTCTGGACGTGGTAATCAATCTTGTAACTACCTAGTGCGGTATCCACTTTAATCTCCAAATGAGGTACACAAGTGATCAAATACATTACAAAGCGGTATAACGAAATACTAATCAAGCTGAACTTGATCGAGGGCCTTGCTTTTAGATTGGCAGCCATCATAGTTTGCATTTTCCTACTCTCAGTATTCCTCATGCCCGGAATCACGGCTTTTGCCGATGGATCCACTGGAGGTAGCACAGATGATGCCGCCATGACCTTCATTGATATTTTCAACGACCTTGGCCAGCTGGCTATTAAGGTTTGTTATGCATTGATGTTTATCGTTTTCGCCGTCGGATCGGTTAAAGCAGGACTGGGGGCACAAGCTGCACAGGCGTTTGGCGCAACCGGACGTGTATCGATGGAAATGCTAAATCTTGTCGGTGGAATCATCATATTCGTGATTGGGCTAATGACATTGCCCATTGTCAATACGATCATTGACAGCGTTTCCACCAAACTCGCCGTAGATTCTAATATCGGAACGATCAGTAATCCTGTGATTAGGTAGATCGCATCTGAATCATAAAGGTTGATGAACGATGCAAAAACGACGAATCAAATTGCTCTTTATTGGCATGACGGCGATACTGACTCTACTCATCGTGCTCGTCGAAGGCACTCGATCATCGAGCACACAGACCAGCCATAGTCCATCCTATTCAACTGCAAGCGTTGACCTGGGCGCGACCGGACTGGATCATCCTGGTCACTCTTCTCCCATCGTAAGTAACGAAATGGGCGGAGGGGAATTGGAAAAACGCCAACCTCCCCCATCCCCTATACCCGATACTCAATCGACACCTGCTCCAACGAATGATAACGAAACCCTTACTCAAGAGACGATAAAGGAAATCTATTTCCCCTATGAAGGCCTCTCGGGGGGCATCAAGAAAGCTCTCTACGAGTTATTCCTGGAAATGGAGCACGGAACAAGATCCAAAATTGGTAGCACTTTATACGAATTTGAAGAAAACATTCCCAACTATGAACAAAATCTAAAAGATGTGCGTCATAGTGTCTGGAAAGTATCGATAAGCATCGCAGGTGTTTTGGCGACATTGATTCTCAGCCTTGTCGTTTCCATCGCTTTGAAAGATGGAGCAACATCAATCACAGGGTATGCAGTAATTCGTGAATCCTTACTTAAGTGGATTATCGGTGTCGCCGCAGCCGCATCGAGTTTTTTCCTACTAGAAAAAACAATCGATCTATCAAAGGCTTTGGAAAGCGCTATCCGTTCGCAGTTTATTAAATCGAATACCGACATCATTCATGGAATCGGCGTAACCCAATTAGCAAATGCACTTATACCATCTCCAGCTGAATCCATCGAACTCGGTGTGCTTTTACTTATTATTCTCATCATCTTCAGCATTCTCTTATTAATTACATACACCACAGTGCTCACAGTATCATGGTTTGCGACGAAAGTTATTACTATATTTGTAGTAGCTATTGCTCCGATCGTCCTAATCATTGGCGTACTACCGCCCTTCCGCTGGCTTCAAGGACTGTGGGTAAAGATTACTACTGTCGCTTTCATCCTTTGGCCTATGAACTTACTCATGCTGGGTATCTTCTCAAAGGTTATTGCGATTTTTATCTCGAGTGAAAATGCCTCTATACCGAATACATTCTTTGCTTACTTTATCGCTGTTGGTGTCATATCGATTTTCATAGCCATAAATTCAATAATTGGGAAATTGGTGTATGGCTCCGCCATAGAAATCGCATTGAAAACAAGGCGTATAGCCTCTACTCTGACGAGCCGAGCAACCTTTGGTTCTACAGGTATTCTGCTTTCGGGCACTTCGGGAGAAGGCTTAAGCCCCACATCTGGCGGACTCGCTGGGTTCAATCAAAGGTCAGATCCATTAATTAATCGGTTTTCTCACATTGCATCTACGCAATCAACCCCAACTTTGGACAGTATTGCTATCGACGACCCTACACCAAACAAACTATTTGGGAATCTCCACAACCCTCAAAATGAGTTAGTCCAACAAATAAATACTGGAATGTCAAGAAATGCACCTGTAGACGCTAACACTCAGATGGAGAGAGTTACTGGAACCAATTTCAGCTCAAGACTTGAGTTTGAATCGAAATACCATTCGGGAGATAGATCCCGGAAGATGATCCTACATACTCCAAATGGAATTCTTCAAGCGGATGTATCGAAAACCGGCAACTCACCTGAACAGATCCTTCGAAAAATGAAGAAACCAGAGAGTTCAGAGGCCTTAAATAATGAGTAAGTGCATACCATGAACGATGACTTAAGATTGTATTCATCTATACCTGACCCACTTAATCGATCATTGATCAAAAGGAGCATTTAATGGGCCTCGTTCCTCCACGGATCGAACCGCCGAAAACGATCATCGGGGTCGGGATGCGCGAGCTGCTCGTCCTGGGCGCGGGGCTGCTGCTCTCGATCCTGGTCGTGCTTTCCGGCCTGGCGCTGGTTATCAAAGTTGGCCTGGCTGCGCTGCTCGTGGGGCTGGCGGCGCTGCTCGCCCTGGGGCGCGCGCCCGCCACCGGCAAAACCTTCGAGGAATATTTCCTCGACATCTACCATTTTCACAAACGCGACCGTTTCCTGCAGCGCGGTGCCGCCAACCTGAACGGCGAGCCCTTCGCCCTGCGGCCTGCGCGCGTCGCAGAATCCGCCGTCGCATACGCGCCCCGGGACATGATCCGCATGCGCCCGCTGCCCCTGAGCCTGAACGCCTTCTTCGGCGTGCTGAGCGTCTGCTTCCTGTCCATGCTCGTCGCCTGGCTGTTCTTCGGCGGGCTGCAGGAACTCCTGCTGCGATTCGGAATCCGATGATGCGCTGGAAAGACGATTGATGTTCAAGCGCAGCCCACGCAGCGAGCCGCCATACGGACCCGGCGCGCCGACCTCGGATACCAGCGAGGTGGTGCCGATCGCCGCCGTCACCGAGGACATGCTCGTCACGCATAAGGGCACGTTTCTCACCATGCTCGAGATGCCGCCCGTCGACATGGGCGCCGGCGGCCTGGATTTCAGCCACTGGATCCGCAAGCATCAATCCGCGCTGGATCGGATTCCGCCGGGGATCAACATGCAGGTCACGGTGCAGCTCGAGCCCCGCGATCCACAGCCCGATCTCGAGTATTTCATCGACCGCGCGCAGCGCTGGCACGCGCTGGCCAACGACGAAAACTTGCCAGCGCGTGCGCGCGGTCAGGCGGGCAGGATTTCCGCCGCCGCCCAGCAGATGACCGCCTTCGTGGCACTCTGGTTCGATCGATCGCTGCCCATCACCTGGCGGACGATCTACACGCTCTTCTGGAAGGCGCCGCTCCAGATCTCGAAACATCCGCTTTTTTCGCTGCGCAAAGACGGCGGCCGAAACCTCGGGCACCTCGATTTCGTCCCGGAGGCACGCCAGGCGCTCTCGCGGACGCACGGGATCGTGTCCGCTGCTTTCCGGGAAGCCGGACTTCCCCTGCGGGATTTGACGCCCGGAGAAATGTGCCAGATCGTCTGGCGCGGCCTGCATCCGGCGACCAACGGGCTCGCCACCGACCAGGCCTCCGAAATCGCCGTCGCCATGGCCAAAGGGCAGCGAGCGCACCGGCAGCAAACGCCCTCCGCCGGCGATTTTCGTCCCGGCATGGCCGCCGATGAACTCGCCGACCTGCTCGCGCCGGGCACGATACTCGAGCGGGAAACGTGCCTCGAAATCGACGGCGTCCGTATGGCCGGCTACTACGTCCATGATTTTCAACCCAACCGCGTGGCCATGGTCCACCGCCTGGCCAACCTGCCCGGCGGCTGGACGGGCAGCCTGCTGATGGAATTCGCCGAACCGGCGTCCGTTGTGTCCAACCTGCGCGAGCGCGAAGTGCAGCTCTCTGCCACCGAGCTGGTCAAACAAAGCCAGGGCATGCTGCGCAGCTTTTCCAACCAGCAAGAAGTGGCCGCGGTCCAGCAGCAGCGCATGTCGCTGGAAACCATCGGCAAGACGCCGGTCTTCATCCGCTTCTTCATCATGCGCACGGCGCCCAACGAAGAAGTCCTGCAGCAGCGTACCCGCGACCTCGAAAGCCTGCTGACGACCATCGGCGCGTCCTACGTTCCCGCACGCTACAACCAGCTGCGCCTCTGGGTAAGCTCGCTGCCGACGAGCGAATTGACGATGAAGACGAAGTCCAGGAACATGACGGCGGACAGCCTGGCAACGTTTTTCTGGCCCGCACAGCGCCGTTACATGGAAGAAAAAGGCGTTTATCTGGGCATCGATCAGGCGACGCTGCTGCCGATCCGCGTGGATCCGTTCGGCGACTACCTGGAAAAGACCCCGACGTTTTTGGCGCTGGGAAGGCCCGGCGCGGGGAAATCGGTTTGGCTGCGCACGATGATGCTCTCGGCGCTCGTCGCCGGCGACTCGGTCATGGCCATCGACATCGAGGGGGAGATGCAGCCGTTCTGCGATCGATACGGCGGACGCTACATCGAGATCGGCGGTTTCAGCAGCGAACGCATCAACGTGCTCGACATCCCGCCCGACAGCGATAATCCACTGGAACACGGAACGAAACATCTCGTGGCGTTCTGCGAAGCCATCCGCGGCAGCCCGATACCCAAAGGACCGGAATGGAATGCGCTGGCGGAAGCCTATAGACTGACACTCGAGGATCGGGGAATGATCGATCCCATCAGCGGGGAACCTCTTTCTGCGTGGCGCTGCGAAGAAGCTCCGCTGCTCAACGACGTCGCCCGTATCCTGGCGCAGCTCAAGCGGCCGGAAGCGGCCTCCATTTCCGAGATGCTCCACCCGTATACGGACGGTCTCTACAAAGAATACTTCAACATCCAAACCACGTTCGACGTGCGGAAGGAGCGACTGGTCATTTTCGGCATGCGCCACGTCAACGAATCCGGCACCTGGGACGATCAGGAGCTTCAAGTCTATCTGTGGCAGGTAATGGGTTTCATCTGGAGCGAGGTGCTGCGCCGGAATCTGGAAAATCCGCGGGCTGCGAATCACGTGATGCTGGATGAAGTGTGGGCCTTGCTCCGGGCGCCGGGGGGCGCGGCGGCGATCGAGAACATTGCCCGCCGTTCGCGAAAAAGGCGCGCCGCACTGTGGATGGCGTCGCAGCAGATCGGTGAGTTTCTCGATAAAGAACACGGCCGGAAGATCCTCTCCGTTGTGGGAACCAAACTACTCATGGGGGTCAGTCCCTTCGAAGCGAACCGCATGCGCGATCCGTTCGATTTGTCCGACTACCTGATCGATACGCTGACCAAACTCGGCTACGGGGAAGCCATGCTGCGCATGGCCAACGCCGTGCTGAAAGTGTGGATCCGTTCACCCAAGGAACTGGAGCTGTACTGATCGTCGATTAATCGTCCGCCGTATATCGGTTTTCGTTGTTGTGGGAATGTATTGGTATGAAACAGAGTTTTTCCTGCTGTTTGCTTTCCGTCATCGGTATGTCGCTCGTCTGCATCGCCGGCTTTTTCCTGCTTAACTACACCGTCGCCGCCGTCGTGGCGGATTCCCTCCCCTGGCCCCTGGATAAAATCGCCTGGGAATGGATCGAGGGCGACCCCAAACCCGTCGGCCATCCGGCCCTTGACTACCAACCGATTGCCCCCGGACGGGCGATCGAAAGCGGTTCGTATTATTACGCGCCCGAAGGCTACACCGGCCCGACGAACATGATCTGCCGGCTGCCCGTCGAGCATGGATATTTCGTCGAAGCGACGGGCGGATACGGCGAAACCAACGGCCGCAGCGGCCGAGCACACACGGGAATCGATTACGGAACCTACGGCAAAGCCGAGAACGTCATCGCCGTCATGGGCGGGAAGGTCACGCACGCCGGCTGGAGCTACTGGCTGGGTTGGACGGTCGTCGTCGAAAACGACGGTCATCAATTGATACTGGGTCACATGTGCTGCGGGCGCAGCGGCGTTGGTGGAAGCGAACGAGGCCGCTCCTCAATCCGGGTGAAAGAGGGGGATGTAATCCCGGCCGGAACCATCGTTGGGCGCGCAGGAGAGACGGGAAACTCGGAGGGCGTCCATCTCCATCTGGAAATTCGAATCTGCGACGCTGCCGGCCTGTGCAGAATCGTCGATCCGAGAAGCATCTATCTTCCCGGGCAGGATGCCTATTGTGATTGGCAGGGATTCGAACCTCGCAGTCCATAGGTTGGGTTGAGGGTTACTTAAACCCATCCGAATTTCAGAATTCAACGAGGCTGTCGAACACTCTCTCTCGACACCTTCAAAAGCAATTTGACAAACGCCGTTCTATATGTACAATTTGTATATATTGTACAACGTTTACAGAGAAGAGAGCTGGGCTTAGAAAGGAGAAGGTTCAATGTCGATCCTGGAAATCAAGAGCTCCGACGCGCGGATGAACTTTCGTGATCTTCTGGACAGCGTGATGACAGGAGACAACGACATCATGATTCTGCGTAACGGGAAACAAATCGCAGCGATTATTCCGGCGGAAGATTACGTTGAAATCCGAGAAGAACTTGAAGATCTGCGCTTGTCACGAATTGCCGATGATTCCTATGACGAGTACTTGGCAGATAAAGAAGCGGCCAGATCATATAACGAGTTTAGCGCTGATTTGATCGGCGCTGGAGAGGAGCATGCCTGAGAAAGCGGGGAAATATTATCTACTGGTGACCCCACGAGCGCAAAGGAGTCTCAATCGACTTGCGAGAGACAGGGGCATGTTTGTGAGGATTGACAAGCGGATTAAATCGCTGTCGCAGAATCCCCGCCCAACAGGATGCAAAAAACTGAAGGCCTCAAAACACGGAAATGTCTATCGTCTAAGAGAAGGGGATTGGAGAATCCTGTATGCAGTTGAAGACGATATTATAATCGTGCTCATCCTGGATGTGATTCGAAGAGACAAAGCGTACAGTTAATGTGTATTCGTGATTCATGTGCGGGGGAAATACGATATCCACACTAAATTCCTATATAATATCAACCTGCGGACAACCACTGCCAATCGGTAGAAAGACGCAGCGGGAGTCATATCCAAGCTCAACGCACCTCCCCGAAAACTGCGCGGGCGATCTTCGGATCTTCCATGCTTCTCACCCGGCCTGCGATGATCAGATAAACCGCAGCGGCGATTGGGCCGGCTGGTGACGCTTCCAATTTCCAAACCACCACGCCAGCGGCAGCAGGATCGCCAAACCGAGCAGCCAATACGGATAAACGCTGGGAACGCTGCTCCCGTTTGGAGTCAATAATTTCCCGATGGCGAGGTATAGAAGCAGATGTACGACGTACGAGAACAACGGCACCCGACCGTAGACTACGAGCGGCTCCAACCAAACCCGGAAGCGCCGCTCAACCTTCGAGATCAACCACAACAGCACCAGATTCAATCCCATGGTCAGGACCGTGAAGGTGATGCTGGGCGGGTACTTGACCACGTTGAGATACGCGATCCAATCATCTCCCGCGCGTGGGCGGATGTTGCCGAAACCGTCGGCCTCCCGCAGGATCACGAAGGACAGCAGGAACACGATGCCCAGAATCAACCCTCGGCGTATCGCGGCGCTTCTGTCCTTGCGCAGCCAGTGACCGAAGAGCATGCCGAAAGTCACCAACTCCAACCAGGGCAGGATGGAGAAATTCACCCAGAATCCGTTCTGGCCGCCGCTGTAGGCGAATATCAAACCCAGGGGAGTATTGAATTTGGTCCCCCACAGCGATGGATCGGGATGGGCGAGTTCCATGCCGATGAAAAGCGCCAGACTGAGCAGCATGAGGTAAACCGGCATCAGGCGCACAAACAGGCCACCCAAGATCATCGTTCCGCCCAACGCCACGAGGACACCGACGTAGATCTCCGGAAATGAAAGCGGTGTCGCTTCCCAGATACGGTTGACGACGAGGAACTGCAGCCCGATCAACACGGCGCCCCGAATCCAGAAATGACGCAATATCTGCCAGCGGCTCCAGCCTTTCTCACGCCGACTTTCGGCGAACAGCAGCATCCCCGCGCCCATCAGAAAGAAGAAGCCTGGCGCGCAGAGATGTGTGACGAAGCGATTGACGAAAGCCAGCGGATCGTCGTAGACCGGAAAATATCCTCCCCAATACTCGCCGGACCTGTGCCGCAAGGCGACCAGGTAGTTGGCGTGGTCGAGCGCCATCAAAACGATCATCAAGCCACGCAGCGCGTCGACCGAAAGCAGGCGTCCCCCACTGGCCGCCCTCCATTTTGGAGATATTCTCGGACACTCCTCGGCCACTCCCACCGCTCCTCATGCCCCATTTGCCGGCAACCCGCACCACACAATTCGACCAGATCAGCGTAAATCATCGGCTGCTGGCAAGAGACGCGTGTAACAGCATTTTAGGGTCCGGGCAAAACTCACCGGACCCCAAGTATGACTCACATCGATTGCCAAGTGGGAATTCGGGTTGAGCTTTCAGCTTTCCTCGATCTCATCCGCCGGTGGCGCTTCCTCCATTTGCTTCCTGCCGAAAACCCCCAGCGCGTTCAGCAGCACCACAGCGCCGATGACGATGATGATCAGCGGCCATCCGACGGCAAACAGGTCCTCTGCAGCCTTGCTCACTTCTGTTAACCCGATAATCAGCAGTATCGCGCCGGGGATCAATGGCCACCAGGAAGCTTTCCTGTGTAAGATCAGATCGATGATGTAGATCGCACTAAAACCCACACCCAGCCCGATCTCCTCCATGCCGCCGGAGATATTGAAGGCGGTCGCCACGATCCTGCCCAATCCCAGGCCGAGCAAAATGCAGCTCGGGATCAGCAGCGCGTAGGCCCGTTTCTGAATGTACCAGGCGAAAAAGGCGCCGCCGATCAACAACAATATCGCAGCATCACTTTCATCCTTGAGCAGCTTTGCTGCCATAAGTACGATCCCTAGGACTACCAGGATCGCCCCCAAAATGATGTTGTTCCGTCGCTTGCTGTCCATTGTGCCCTCCTCTTCTGATTTGACGCTGTAGAAAACGAGATCGATGTTTCTATCTCCCCCAGTAAAGCATTAACCCATTCGATTGTCCGTATCAGTCACTCAGCCGCCCTGCGCGCTTGCCAGCAGTTCAGCGATGTTTTCCGCCACCGAGCCGTGATCGTTATAGATACTCGAACCCGCCACCAATACATGTGCGCCGGCGTCGACAATCTGCGGGGCCGTCGTCGAGTCGACCCCGCCGTCCACGCCGATGGGAATCTCCAGACCTTCCTCCTCGAGCATCTGACGGATCTCGCGTATCTTATCCAATTGATCGTATAAAAATTCCTGCCCCCCAAATCCCGGGTGAACGGTCATCACCTGGACGAGATCGACGAGGTCGAACGCATCCCGAATCGCCGCAGCCGGGGTCTCGGGGTTGAGCGTTACGCCTGCGTGAACACCCAGCGCAAGGATCGATTTCAACGTGCCGCGCAGATCGTCGCAGGCTTCCTGATGGACGATCAAGCGGTCTGCGCCGGCCTCGGCGAAAGTCTTCAGAAATCGTTCGGGTTCGACGATCATGAGATGAACTTCCAAAGTCAGCGAAAGCAGCGGCCGCAAAGCGGCCACGACGCCGGGTCCGAAGGTGATATTGGGAACGAACTGCCCGTCCATCACGTCGATCTGAATCTCCCCGACGCCTGCCGCTTCAGCCTCGCCTGCCTGTTCCCCCAATCGAGCGAAATCCGCAGATAGAATGGAAGGGACGATTCGCACCATCAATGGACTCCTATCATCGTCGAACGGAGGACGCCTCGATATGCCGGACTCCATCCGCTCCGGCAACGATCACGTCACTCGCCAGTCCGATAAATAGACCATCTTCTACGATTCCGGCGCGCTGTTTGATACGCCGGTCGAGCAAATCGAGATTGTCAATGGGACCAAATCGGCAGTCCAAGATGTAATTCCCCTCGTCTGTCAGATACGTTTCCCCGTCATCCGTACAGCGAAGCTCGACATCTGCGCCCAGCGTCTCCAGGTACTTCACGTGAGTCTCCCAGCCGAAAGGGACGACTTCGACCGGAAGCACTCTGAGAGTCCCGAGCATCGGAGACAATTTCCGCTCGTCGATGACGATGATCTCACGCCGGCTGGCCTGCGCGGTGATCTTCTCCCGAAGTAAGGCACCGCCTCCGCCCTTAATCAGGTTGAGTTGCGGATCCACCTCGTCGGCGCCGTCGATCGTAATATCGATCGCGGGGTGTTTCTCCAGCGTCGTCAGCGGGATTCCCAGCCGTTCGGCCGCCGCCTCGACGGAGTGCGAGCAGGGAACGCCGACGATGTCCGTCAATTTACCGGCTTGCATCCGAGCGGCGATGGCTTTAATGGCCAGCAGCGCCGTACTGCCCGACCCCAATCCCACCACAGTTCCGGATTCCACAAATTCGACCCCTCGTTCTGCGGCCATCTTTTTATATTGTTCGAAATCTGTGCCCACGTTGTCCTTTCCTGTCAGCCGGATATATCAATCATCTTGCTTTAAATATAACCGATCGGACAGGGTTCTATCCTATCAGAATTAACCTTACTTGTGGCGGAAAGATGTGGAGATTCTCCGAATGTATCGGGCGCCGGATAGTCACGGTTCATATTACGTCTACCGGTATTCAATTGGCCTTGACCACCAGCACAACGCAGCCAGTATATAGAAAATAGATGCGAGGCGTGCCCGTCGCTCCCCAATCGATTGCGTTGAAAGATTGAATCTTTCGGGTTGCCTCTACTGCCCCAGGAAACTCATCTCATCATACATCAAAATGATGGACGACACAGCACATACACGCCAACGCCGAGAGCCTCTGATAGAGACATAAAGTGGAATCCGACCTCAGATTACCGCAACGCAGAGCACGAGGGTAAAACTCAGCGATCCGCTCATTCTTCTTCTGCGTAGAACGCCAGCCCGATTACACCCGGTCCTGCATGTACCCCCATGACGGGCGTAAATGCACAGGTGAAAACCTCGACGCAGTCGAAACGCTCTTCGACTCGTTTCCGCAAGTCGGCGGCGCTTTCCGGCGCGTCTGCGTGCAGCACGGCAACATGCACCGGACGAGAGGCGACGCGCTTCTCCATCTCGTTCAGCATGATCCGGATTGCGCGGTTTGTCGTGCGGGGTTTCGCCAGCACGTCGACAACACCATCATTAATAAAGAGTATGGGTTTAATCTTCAGCGCCACACCCAGCAGCGCCTCCGCCTTGCCAATTCGGCCACCACGCTGAAGGTATTTGAGGGTATCCAACATGGCAAACACGAACACGCGCTTGCGGATGTCTTGCGCCACGCGTTGAATTGAATCTACCCCGAGCCCCTTGCTGGCCGCACGGGCTGCCGCGAGCGCCACAAAACCCGCGCCCATCGCAGCCGTGCCCGCGTCGACAACGTAGACCTGAACCTGATCTTCAACCAAGCCTGCCGCCAGGCGCGCCGCAGAGATCACCCCGCTCAATCGATCGGGCAAGTGAATCGAAACGATCGCGTCTACCCCTTCACCAAGCTGTAGATAGGTTTGCAGGAAATCGCCAACGGAGGGGGCGGCGGTTGTAGGCGTACTCTTGCTGCTACGCAAGCGTTGATACACTTCGTCAGGGTCGATGTCGATACCGTCACGAAACACATGCTCGTCCCAGAGCAGGCTCACGGGTACGACCGTGATGTCATATTTATCCACGATTTCAGACGGCAGGTTGGAGGCGGAATCGGTCACGATGGCGATCTTGCCCACGCGCGTGCGGTCGTTCTTGTCGTCAGATGACGTTCTTTTCCTTTCGACGGCGACATTGCTCGACGGGGAAATTGCCAACTCGAGCAGCGGTTCCGCTGTCGAAATGGTCTGCAGCGATTGTTGACCCACGGCGGCCAGTCCCCGTTTGAACCCTCTTCGACTCAAGACCGCCGTGATCACCAGAAACAGACCCAGAAACGTGAACATACGCTGAACCCCAAAAAGATCCGCCAATCCACCCAATATGGGGAGGGGAGCCATGGACAACGCGTTGCTCAAGAATAGTTGTGTGGATATCACACGACCTCGCATGGGATCGGGGGTCCGCTCTTGAACGAGGGTGCGTGCCGGGATGACAACCATGGCCGCCCCTGCTCCTGAACACACAGCGATCAGCAGGAATAGAAGTAACGAAATACCCGAAAGCGCTCTTATGAGGGGAATAACTGCGAGGCCCACACCCAAAGTGAAAAGCCCTGCCCTGAGCCAGTCTTCCTCCTCAAATCTGCTCCCCAATCTCCCCAGCAACACGACGCCCAAACCAAATCCAAGGCCACCCGGTACGGCAAGCAGGGGCATCTGCTCGATGGGAAAATCCCAGGCGCGGGACACCAATCCGGGCACCAGCGTCATAATGACGAGTATGACGCCCGACATCAAGACCAGGTAGGCAATCGAACTGCGCACGACGGGTTTGCCAACAATGAAACGCCATCCCGCCCGTAATTCTTCCCAGGCCACACCTCGCCGAGCACCTTGCACATTGTCCAGCAATCTGCCGATCCGGTCGGGCAAACGCGAGTATGCCCAGGCGGCCAGAGTAAAGAGCAGCAATCCCACTACGCCTACGGTCGGCGCTCCACCCGCGTGAAGCAGCACCGGCGCCAGAACGACGGTTCCTGCGCCCTGGGCGCAGATCAGCGCCACCTGAACGATCGAATTCGCCGCAAGCAGTTGGTCATCTCCGACAGTGCGGGGAAGCACGGCATCCCTTGCGGACGCAGTGAGTTGGATAAGTGCTGAAAGCAGAAAATTACAGACGAAGATCGCGAGCAGAAGCAAAGGGTCCGACCGCAGCCAACGCGTGCCTGCAGTAAAAGCGAGGGTGGTCAACAGGCCGAGCGCATTACTTACCAGAAGCACCCGCCGCCGATCGTAACGATCGACCCAAACGCCCGCGAGCATCCCAAATATGAAACCCGGCAGCGATATCGAGAACATCATCACGCCCATGAGCGTGCTCGAGTGCGTGATTTCCTCGATAAGGACGACGGACGAAAAAAAGATGGCATAGGTTGCCGCGATGGAGGTGAACTGCGCTGCGCTCAATCGGAACAAGTGCACGTTCTTAAGCACGGACAGGGTCGATTCGGTGGTCGTTGTATTGGGTCTGCTGAACATATCGTCTTCCCCTGTTTCGACACGGGACGAAACTATGAAGCCGTATTAGTATCGAGAGCTTTTCGGCCGTTACATTATCGCACTCTCGAGATACACTGCCTGATAACCTTCTGACGCCTCTGGGACGCCCGAAGGCTCTCTTCTCGTTTTATGAAACATAATAGGGATGGATTTGTATGAACGATGCGTTGATGCTGGCCGTGACGCGCTGCTCTTTCCCTATTTAGATGGTAGCATATCTAGTGGCTAAACTTACCGAATTGGGTAGTGAGTTTTTTCGACGCGAAGGCGTGTATTATTGTGCACCCATCGATCACTCGATGCTGTAGACGACAGGAGGCCAGATACATTGACGGAGACGCTACAAGACACAATCTTCCGCCCCGCATCACAATTGGTCATCGGGGTGGATCAAATCTTGCGCGGCCAGGGTGCCGATCCTGATCTGACCCGGCGTCGAAGCCCTCGATTGGTGCGGATTGCGCAGCGCGCCATCGAGATCGGCCAATCCCTCACCGCGCCAGTCGCGGTTTATCGCCGGCTGGAGATGCTGGAACTGCGGCACGATCATGTACGGCTAGTGGACGGGCATGCACTGCACGGCGCCTTGATCAGCCAGCATTTGAATGCCGCGGAGGCCGTGACGGCTGTGATCTGCACTATCGGCGGCAGGTTGGAGGAAACGATATCGACGGCGTTGGAAAATAACCCGCCATTCGGCCTGGCGCTCGACGGTTTCGGCACAGCGGTGGTCGAAGCACTCGCCCATGAGATTTGTGGATATTTGGAGCGAGAGGCGGCAAAGCGAGGCAGGCAGGTGTCGATTCCACTCAGCCCGGGAATGATTGGCTGGCCGGTCGATCAGGGCCAGGCGCAGATCTTCGACATCGTAAACGCCGACACAATCAATGTGATTCTGACCGCCGCCTGCGTGATGTCGCCCAGGAAATCGATATCCTTCGTCACCGGCGAGGGATTGGGACTGCGTTCGAGTGGCAAATCGTGTGATTACTGCTCGATGCACGAGACTTGTCGTTATCAAGATCATTACGACCAGAAATCCATCGAAACGTGATCGAAACACCAAGCGTGATTCTGCACTCGCCTGCCGACCGGCGGGTGAATACCATGGCAAAGAGAAACCGCCCCACATCCAACTGCGAGCTTTCTTAACCAATTACGGAATACCCGCCTCAGTGCTCTAGCGCAAACATGACCGGACTCATCAGGTCGCTGGACACGAGGCGTCAGCCTGCTGGTAGCAAAATCGGAGCGATATAGGCGATGATACGCTCGAATTGACGAAAGCCATTGCAGCCGAAATTTATTGGCTAAAGGAAAACCAAGGGACATCTTTCACACCATATTCATGTAAGCCGGGAGTGCTCGCCCAAGAATCGGAAAGCATTTCCAGCGTATCAACCCGAGACATATATTTCGAATGAAAGGGGTACTAACGATGCACGTCGTTGAAATTCACCATGTCGCAAAATCATTCGGGCCCGTACAGGCTGTTGCCGACGTATCTTTCGAGGTCGATCGCGGCGAAATATTCGGCTTGCTTGGACCCAATGGGGCCGGAAAGACGACCACCATACGTCTAATGCTGGACATCTTCAAGCCGGATCGGGGCACCGTCTCGATCCTGAACGGCCCAATGAACGACGCCAAAGACGATCTCATCGGTTACATGCCGGAGGAACGCGGGCTGTATCAGGATACGCCGCTCGACCGCTGCTTGATCTATTTAAGTACACTCAAGGGACTTTCTACGGCCGAAGCGCAAAGCCGACTCGAGCCGTACCTGGAACGTTTCGATCTCGCAAAACACAAGCATAAAAAGGTGAAAGAGCTCAGTAAGGGCATGCAGCAGAAAGCGCAAATCATCAACACCATTCTGCACAAGCCGGAACTGGTGATCATCGATGAACCTTTCACCGCGCTCGACCCACTGAACACACAGTTGGTCAAGGATGTCATGCGTGAACTGCGCGATAAAGGAACCTCGATCCTCATGTCGACCCACCAAATGCACCAGGTGGAAGAACTCTGCGACCGCATCGTGCTCATCGACGAAGGGCGTGATGTCTTGTATGGGCCATTGGACGATATCCGCCGCCGATTTTCCGGACATGCGGTTCTGGTGCGCACTGCCGGCGAGCTGCCGCACATCGAAGGAGTCGTAGACGCGACGAGGCACAACAACGCCCAGAGGTTGACCCTGGCATCCGGCATCTCTCCACAGCAAGTCTTGCAAGACCTGATCGCAAAAGATGTGACCATCGAGAAATTCGAGATCGCCGTCCCGACCCTGGATGAGATCTTCATCCGCGTGGTGAAGGAAGGAGATCAATAATGTCGAAGCTCTGGTTAATCGCAAAAGACGAATTCAGGCGCAACGTATACAAGAAGAGCTTCATCCTGGCGCTACTCAGCGTTCCACTCATGCTGGCTTTCAACGTCGGTATTGGGCTGATCGTTGAAAACATTGAAAAAAATCCCACACCGATCGGTTACGTCGACCATTCAGGGCTGCTGGATCACCCCATTCAAGCCTACGATGAGAATTCCTCCGATGCCGTCCCCATCATCGCTTTCGAATCTGAAGATGCGGCACGTGAGGCGCTGCTGGCAAAGGATATTCAAGCCTTTTATGTGCTTTCGGCGGACTACCGCACGACCTCGAACGTCGAATTGTATTACGTGGAGGAACCCGCAGCCAACGCCACGAGCCAGTGGTACGACTTTCTACAAACCAATTTGCTCGCGAATTATCCGCCCGATATCGCACACCGATTGATCGAGGGTACCCGCATGACCATACGGTCGCCGGGCGGGATTATCGAAATACCCGCCGGAGGACCCACGCTGAGTTCAATGCTGCCCTTGATTACCAGCGTGGCTTTTGTGTTCCTGCTTCTCTTCAGCTCGGGATACTTGATGAGCGGGGTGATCACGGAGAAAGAGAATCGTACGATTGAGGTGATAGTGACCTCGGTCTCCACGAACGATCTGGTCGTCGGCAAGGTGCTGGGCATCGTCGCCATCAGCCTCACCCAGTTGACCACCTGGATTCTCATCGCTGTGCTCACCATCGCCGTCGGGGGGAACGTGTTGGGATTGACGTGGTTGCAGGACCTGTCAATCAACTGGACCGCCATCGCGAAAGTGGTCGTGATTGCCCTGCCGTCCTACGTTCTCGCAGCCGGATTGATGTTCACTGTCGGATCGACGCTGACTGAAGCCCCGGAAGGTCAGGCGGTAGGGTCGTTGTTCTTTATGCTTCACATACTGCCTCGGTACGCTTCCCTTCACGGCACTGCTCACTACAGGCTTGCGCAGCATTTTCACCGACATCCCACTGTGGCAAATCACACTCAGCGTCGCGGTGCAAACGCTGTGCGCCGCCGGCTCCTTGTGGTTGGCCGGCCGCGCCTTCCGGCTGGGAATGCTGCGCTACGGCCAGCGATTGCGCATCCGCGAACTCTTCCGACGACAACCCGCTCTGGAAGAAAGGAAGACGTCATGAAAATCAAAACCGGGCTCGTTATCCGCCACGAGCTGACCTCAACCCTGCAAAGAAAATCTTTCCTGTTCATGGCGTTCGGGGTCCCCATCCTGGTCATACTGATCTTCACCGTAGTCAACTTGATCAAGAAGGATACTTCAGCGGTGAAAGAGCAAGCCGCCCCGGACATGAGCGAGTTGGAGGTTGAGGGCTACGTGGATCAGGCGGGATTGATCAAAACGCTTCCCCAGGATCTTCCTGCCGGAGTACTGGTGCCCTTCGCAACAGAAGCCGCTGCGCAACTTGCCCTCGACGACGAAGAGATCAGCGCCTACTACATCATCCCCCATGACTATATCGAAAGCGGCGAATTGATCTACGTGCATCCCGATCCGTCACCCAGTATGTCGGACAGCCAGGAATGGACCATGAAACTGACGCTGACGTTGAATATGTTGAATGGAGATCAAGCCCTGGCCGCCAAAGTCTGGAATCCAATGAACCTGCACGCCACCAACCTCAATCCTGAAGCGCAATCGCGTGCCTATGGGGAAGAGGATTGCTCCACACCGGGCGGTTCCTGCTCGAACGCATTGGTCGAAATGCTGCCCATGATCATGGTGATTCTCTTTTTCGTGCTCATCAACGTCAGTTCGGGCTTGCTCATCGGCAGCGTAGCCAACGAAAAGAAGAACCGGGTCATAGAAATTCTGATGGCCTCCATACCCCCCGGGGAACTCCTTGCAGGCAAGATCGTCGGACTGGGAATCGCCGGGATACTACAATCTGCTGCCTGGATCGGCACCATTTATGCATTGTTGAAATTCGGCGGCAGCACCCTGGGTTTGCCCCAGGAACTCAACATCCCGACCTCGATCATCACCTGGGGCATTGTCTACTTTCTGCTCGGATTCGGCATCTACGCCAGCTTGATGGCCGGCGCAGGCGCATTGGTCCCGGATCAGAAAGCCGCTGCGTCGGCGGTCTGGCTGATCATCATGCCGCTGATGCTGGGCTATATAATCGTCGTTACCCCGATCGGACAAAGCGATCCAAACGGCTTACTCACTACAGCGGTTAGTCTATTCCCCCTGACTGCTCCCGTTGCGATGATCATGCGCCTGACGGTTGGAGGGGTTCCGTTCTGGCAATTGCCCCTCGGCGCCCTGTTTATGGTAATGACCGTGGTGTTCGTCGTGCGCGGAGCTGCACGGATGTTCCAGGCGCAGAACCTGCTCTCAGGACAGCCCTTCTCAGCCCGCCGGTACTTCGCCGCCCTGTTCGGCCGCTAATCCGCGTCAGGCAGTTCACCGGCTGGCCGGTGAACTGCCTGACGGCCATGAAATTCTGTAAAATGAATGTGAATATGCGGGTAATCGACATGGAGGCCAGAAATGAAAAGACTCTTGCCCATGATCTTGGTATTCGGCGCACTGACCCTCACGGCGTGTAAACCGGAGGCGGCGGCGACAGAAAGACCACCCACGCCTCAGCAAGTCGAGCAATTACCTCCCCCGTTGACGCCCCGATCAACGCTTTTCGAAAGTGACCTCGATGATCTGAGTCTTTTCGCTTCCGGTCTGATCGAATCCGAACGAGCTGCGCTGGAAGGGCTGGAAGACTGCAGCACTTACCGCATCGATGTAGCGCTCAGCCAGGATTTACTCCACGTCGACGGCCGGCAGGAAGTGGATTACACCAATCGTGAAGACGTGCCCCTCGAGGAGATTTACTTTCGCCTCTATCCCAACATCTCGGGCGGCGCGGCATCCGTCTCAGACGTGCTTGTAGTCGGAACCCCCGTCGATCCGGTCTACGAAAAGGAGCGCAGTGCGCTGCGCCTGCCTTTGCCAACACCCCTGCAGCCTGGCGATGAGATTCACATCAAGATGCGCTTTTCTGTCAAGCTTCCCACGGAAATGTCGGGGAATTACGGATTGTTTGGCTCCTTCGATGGCGTCGTGGCGATGCAGGAACTCTACCCCGTCATTCCGGTCTATGACGACGAAGGGTGGAACATCGAGATACCGCCTTCCTTCGGCGATCTGACATACCTCGATGCAAGTTTCTACCTCGTGCGTGTGACGGTGCCGGAGCACCTGACCCTCATCGCTTCCGGGATCGAAGTGGAGACCAGCATACAGAACGACCTGCAGGTATCGACGTTCGCGGCCGGGCCCGCACGAGATTTTTACCTCGTCGCCGTCGAGGATTACGAAGTCACGAGCACCTCGCTCGGAGAAACGACGATCTACAGCTACGCTCCTGCGGAGAAAATCCCTTTTGCCAACACTGGTCTGGAGATTGCCGCCGAAGCGCTCAGTGGTTACAGCAGCCGCTTCGGCGCCTACCCGTATACCGAACTGGAAATCGTCGCAACGCCGATGCAGGCACTGGGCATGGAATATCCCAACACCGTTGCCATCTCGATTGATCTATACGATGCGGATTTGGAGATCGCGGGACTGCCTGCAGGGATCCTTCTCGAATCTTCGCTGGCGCACGAAGTTGCCCATCAGTGGTTCTATGGCGCCGTCGGCAACGACCAGGTCGATGAGCCCTGGGTAGACGAAGCCCTCACGCAGTACGCCACCTGGACCTACTATCTCGATCGCTACGGGAAGGGAAGTGCTGACGGCTTTCGAGACTCTCTGGTGGGGCGCTGGGAGCGCGTCGGCAAGGCAGATATTCCCATCGGGCTGCCGACCGGCGAGTATGAACCCGTTGAGTATGGCGCTATCGTCTACGGGCGCGGGCCGCTCTTCCTCGAAGCTTTGGCTCAGGAGATGGGCCAGAAAACCTTCGACGCTTTCATGCGCGCCTATTTCCAAAACAACAAGTGGGGCATCGGGACGGCCGCCAATTTCCGACAGCTCGCGGAGGAATCTTGCGGCTGTGACTTATCCGAGCTGTTCGATGCCTGGGTATACCCGCCCTAGAGTTGTCGAGGATCTTCCAGCTCAACCGCTCTGTTCGAAGGACTGCATCAGGCCAAACAAGTTGCCCTCCGGATCGGCACAATAGGCATGCATACCGACGCCGGCAACCTCATTCGGCCCATCTACCGTTTTTCCTCCGGCGTCGGCGACTCGCTTCAATGCCGCGTCGAGCGATTCGACCTCGATGGTGTTGATCACCGCCTGCTGAAAGTGGCGTTCCATGATACCGCCGTTAATGCCAGCATCTTCTGCTGCACCGGTTGTGACCAACAAGTAGGGCGTGTCTCCTTCATTCCAGGGTGTGATTTCCCAATGAAGCACGCTCTTGTAGAAATCGGCTATCTTCTCGGGGTTATCGGTCAAGATCTCGAAGTGTGTAGGGCGATTCATGACATCCTCCTCCAGATAGTATAAATCTATTATGCCATATTAGACCCTAATAGGAATTTATTTCCTGCAATAAATGTGCAGCACATCGATACCAGGCCGTAATGAATTTCCCGGCCGGGAGGAATGAACCCGAATTACTATAGGGCTTCAACTCATCAAGCAGAATGGGCCTCTTGTCGATCGGAACCCCTGCCGCGCTGACTATTTCAGGAAACGGAATCGCTTTGGCTGCACTTCAGAAATCATCCACCATCGAGGTTGGCAGATTTCTCTTGCCAAACAAGCCGACAGATCGTCCCTCCGGATATCGTGCGGAGGGCGAAGATATATTTCCCACATCTTTAAGTCAATTCCCAGGCGCCGGAAAACCCGAGCAGTCTACGACAAGATCAACGGTGTGCCGTGAATGGGGTGATCGGTGACGTGAATAGCTATTCCGTAGGCGGCAGCCAATTCCTCAGGGGTGAGCACATCGCGGGCGCTGCCGATCTTCCGGATCATCCCATCGGAAAGCAGCGCGACGCGGTCCGTAAAGCGGGCCACCAAATTCAGATCGTGGAGCGTCAGGATCACCGCCAGACCGTTCTCATCGCTCAAGCTGCGAATCAAATGCAGCACATCATCCTGATGCTTGAGATCGAGATGCGCTGTTGGTTCGTCCAGCAGCAAAACGCCAGATTCCTGCGCCAGGGCGCGGGCGATCAACACCCGCTGCTGTTCCCCGCCCGACAACTCGCCAACCTGTCGTTCGGCAAACGCAAGTGTTCCCGTTTGCCGCATGGCGGCCTGGGCGATGCGCCGATCCGACTCGCTTTCTTGGCCAAGCCACCCCAGATGTGCCGTTCGTCCCATCAAGACTACGTCCTGCGCCAGAAACGTTTCTGGAAGCTGGACAGCTTGCGGCACGACCGCCACGATTTGTGCCCTTTTCCTGGGCGGCAGCGTTTCCAGATCTTGCCCGTCGACGAATACGCGGCCGCTGTATGGAGCCAGGACGCCGCTTGCGCCTCGAATCAGGGTCGATTTACCTACCCCGTTTGGCCCCACCCCACCCAGGATTTCCCCGCCCCGCACACTGAATGCGAGATCACGCAGAATGATGCGGCGGCCGTAACCAAAACTTGCCTCGTCAAAACGTATCTCCATTACCAATACCTCTGCCGCTTGGCGCGCCTCAACAAGTAGAGGAAGAACGGCGCGCCGACGATGGCCGTGATGATTCCCACGGGCAGTACGCGCGGGGCGAGAATAGTGCGCGCCACGGCGTCCGCCGCTAAAAGGACCACGCCGCCGGTCAGAGTCGACAAGGGAATCAAACGCCGGTAGTCAGGCCCCCAGAGTAACCGCGCCATGTGGGGCACGATCAGGCCCACAAAACCGATGATCCCCGAAAAGGAAACCGCCGCCGCGGCGACGAGCGAGGCCGCGGCGACGATGACGATCTTATAACGTTCCACATCCAGCCCCAACTGCACCGCTTGTTCGTCCCCAAACTGAAGCACGTTGAGCGGTCGGGAAAGGATCACCAATGCGGCAAGGCCAACGAGTAAATACGGCAGCGCGGCCAACACCGGTCCCCAACCTCCCAGGGCAAATCCACCCAAGAGCCAGGCGATGGCCCGGTGCAGCTGCTCCGTGCTGAGCAACATCAGCAGGCTGGTGAGTGCCGAAGTAAACGCGCTCACCGCCACCCCGGCCAGAACCAAGGTGGTGATCGGTGTGGTGCGGCCCACACGCGCCAGTTGATACACCAGCGTCACGGTCAACACCGCGCCGACAAACGCCGCCGCCGGGATGATGGACATCCCCAACAATGTGACCGGCCAATGAAGCGTCATGGCCATAACGGCGCCAAGTCCTGCGCCGGAAGCGACGCCGATGATATAGGGATCGGCTAAAGGATTGCGGAAAAGACCCTGGTAGGCCGCTCCGCTGCCGCCCAAAGCCATACCGGTCAGTGCGATCAGGACCGTTTGCGGCAGCCGGATCTCGTAGAGGATCGTGGCGAATGTTGCCGGCCAATCGGGTTCTATCTTTGCCAGCCCCAATTGGCTGGCGAGCATGCGTACGACCGTTAACGGAGGAATGCGCACTGGCCCGATGGCGACGCTGAGCAACAAACCGCACAGCAGCGCCACACTCGCCCACATCCAGGGAGCAACCGCCTTGCGCTTGCCTTCCGGCCGCTGCGTCACCGTGGTTTCCTCCGCCGGCTTCGTCGTGTCCGTCATCTATTCAAAACGATCCGGATGCAGGATTTTCGCCATGGCTTCCAGTGCGTCCACCAGTCTTGGCCCGGGCCGATCGATCCAATTGGCGTCGATGCCATAAATCCGACCGTTCGCAACGGCGGAGATGTCTCCCCATCCGGCTCGCTCCGTAACGGATTCCGCAGTGGTCGTCACGTAGGGGCCCGTGCTGAAGACCATCACCTGGGGATCGCGCGCCACCAACTCCTCCAGGCTGAGCGTGACGTATCCTTCCAGATCAGAGACTACATTTTCCCCGCCGGCCAGCGTGATCAATACGTCCTGGAACGTGCCCGCTCCTACCGTCCAGGGCGCCGTGGGATCCATGCCGTCGACTTCGTAGTACACGCTCACCGGATCGACGCCTTCGAGCCTGTCGAGTACGTCGTCCACACGCTCCCGCAGGTCCCGAGCCAGCACTCGGGCCCGGGATTCGTGCCCCGTCAGTTCGCCAGCCAATTCGATGACGTCATACAGCTCCGGGAAATCCATCGGATTGGGCAGAATGAATACGGGAATCCCTAACTGCTCGATCGCTTCGACGTGTTCCGGACTGTTGATCATCGCCCCCACGACGAGATCGGGCTCCAGGGCCACGATGGCTTCTGTGTTCAAATCGCCGTACGTGTTGCCGATGCTGGCGATGTCGACCGCTTCGGACGGGGAATCCGACCAGTCATCCCTTCCGACGATCAAATCACCGGCACCGATGGCGAACAATATCTCCGTGGTAGACGGCGCGATGCTTACGATGCGCTTCACATCAGTATCGAACACCACTTCCCGGCCCATCCCATCGACGAGAGACACGGAACCGGATGTTCCACCGGAGACCACACCGCACCCGCTGGCGATAATCATCAACAGCAGCGAGAAAACGATCGCAGTAAAACGTATGTTTCGAACGGATTTCATGATTTCTCTCCCAGGTTATATTAAGCGCCACACTCGAGATGTGCGCGCTCTTCTACACAGGACACCAGGTCCGGCATTCGATCCTGCCAAACAAAAACCCCTGCCTGGCGGACAGGGGTCGTGCGATTGCCTCGACGGCCTCACCTCCCTTCCGCGAAGGATGTGACGGAAACGGGGTGGGCGGTCGTCCTGGCTCTCCGCTACAGCGGATTACAGTTGCGGGACAGCGCCGGACTTCAACGCTCGTTTAGCGTGGCACCGGCTTCGCCTTTACGCCCTCTCATCCGGGGGAAGGGCTCCCACTCCGTTCGTGTAATTTTGTTCGTAACCTCATTTTACACCAGCTTCGAGGACAAGCAAGGGGTATTGGTATTTCGTGCTGCCCGCGCCGCACAACTTCATCGTTCGGCGAAACATGTTCTTGCTTGACACGCATCTTTCCCAACCTTAGAATCTATCCCCGGCCGCATTCGCGGCCGAGGGAGTGGCCCGGCTTTTTACAAGTATCGAAAGGGTGGACTGCGCCCGATCGCTCGGCCGGGAGATGGAACGCAAAGGCAAAACACCCGATCCGGTTGACCGCACGGCTGCCTGATCGGGCGATTACCCGATTGATGGGACTGCGCGCGAGCCATTCGACTCGTTTCGCCGCAGCGGCGTTATACAAATCTGAACCATCTTGTACATACGGTTTTGCGAATGGACCTGGGCTGTTTGGCGCATCCGTCGCTTTCGCATCGACCTTGTTGGAGAATGGCATGTCCGACTTTCTATTTCGCGGTGACCTATCAGAACTGGATCCCGAACTCCGTCGACTGGCGGATCTCGAGGCCGAACGGCAATACCGCCATTTGATCCTCATCCCTTCCGAGAGTTCCGCACCACACGCCGTCCGCCAGGCATTGGCTTCTGCCTTCCAAAACCTGTACGCGGAAGGTTATCCCAACGAATACACGCGCGACCTCGACGAAGCAGAGATCCTAAACCTCGCCGCTCGTCTGGCATACTACCGCCGCTACTCGGACCCGCGCTACTACAAAGGCACCGAGTACGCCGACGTGATCGAAGCCCTGGCTCGACGGCGCTGCGCCGAAGCCTTCGCCACCAGCGAAGTCGATGCAGATAAAATTTTCGTCAACGTACAGGCGCTCTCCGGAGCGCCTGCGAACAACGCCGTCTACCATGCCCTAGTCGAACCGGGAGACACCGTAATGGGCATGAGCCTCATTCACGGAGGGCATCTCACCCACGGTTCACCGGTCAACCGCTCGGGCCAGTACTACAACGCCACACACTATACCGTAGACCCCGAAAGCGAGATGCTCGACTACGACGCCGTAGCCGCCCAGGTCAAGAAACACAAGCCGAAACTCATCATCGCCGGATATACCTCCTATCCCTGGGCCGCCGATTGGCTGCGTTTTCGGGAGATCGCCGATTCGGTCGGCGCCTATCTCCTCGCAGATATCGCCCACGTGGCCGGTCTGGTCGTTGCCGGGATCTATCCTTCCCCCGTCGGTATCGCCGACGTCGTCAGCTTCACCACGCACAAATCCCTTTGCGGACCTCGCGGGGCCGCCATCCTGACGACCTCCCCCAAGCTTTCCCGCGCCATCGATCGCGCCGTCTTCCCGGGCGAGCAGGGCGGACCACACATGGCCACCATCCTTGCCCAAGCCCTGACTTTCAAACTCGCCAGGACCGAGCGCTTCAAGAAACTGCAAGAACAGATCGTCGCCAACTGCGTGGCGCTAACAGAAGGGCTCGAAAAGGGTGGACTGCGCATCCCTTACGGCGGCACGAACACCCATCTGACCAACATCGATTGTAAATCCATCGTCGCCGACGATGGTACGACGCTTTCGGGCGACATGGCGGCTCGCATTCTCGACCTGGCGGGCATCGTGGCAAATCGCAACACCATTCCGGGTGACGTCTCCGCCGGCCGCGCCTCCGGTGTTCGTCTGGGAACGCCGTGGATCACGCAGCGCGGATTCACCGAAAAGGAAAGCCGTCAGCTCGGCGTCGTGATGGCCGAATTGCTCAAGTCTTGTACACCCTACCAAATCCAAGGCCGCCGCAGGCCGCTGCTCCGGGCGAAGGTGGACTTTGAGGCGCTCAATTCAACCAGAATCAAAGTGCGTAAGTTGGCGACGTCTGCCGGCATCGATTTCGAACCCACCCAGCATGGCTACCCCCATTTCTACTACCTCGACGATCCCGATCCGAAGACCCCTTACGCCCAGTTGGAACTTGAGGGAACGGCTGCAGCAGCGGTGCTGCGCTGGGTTACCGATGCCCGGCCGCTCGACCTGAAAACCGGAGAAATCGCCGCAGTACTTCTCCACACCCTGGACGAAGACGTTGAGGCGACTCTCGAACGCGGCGAGGCTGAGCAGCTGTGGCGTTTGACTGTTCCCGGCAAAGGCGCCAATCGCATCGCGACCTGGCTGCGCGACTTGTCCGACGGTTTCGTCCCACTCGATGCGAACGACCTGCAGAAGAAATCGCCCGGCCCGTTCGTCGTGCGTCTGCTCGAAGGACCCGAGTCGCTGCCGAAGACATCCAGGCAGGCAAACGGCGTGGATAAACCCTGGGACCTGGTTCTCGAGGGGCAGCCAGACGAAACCCTTCCGGATTTCGAATTTCAATCCGAGCAGAACGACGAGCTTAGAACTACGGCGTTGCACGCCACGCACAAATCCCTGGGCGCCAAGATGGTGCCCTTCGCCGGCTGGGATATGCCGGTTTGGTACACTTCGGTCCTCGAAGAACATCGCGCCACGCGTCAGGCTGCCGGTCTGTTCGACGTGAGTCACATGGGCGTGTACCAGATCGAAGGCCCACAAGCTGCTGCATTCTTGGACTGCGCCGTCGCGAACGACGTCGCTTCTCTGGCCGTGGGCCACTCGCTTTACACCCATTTCCTCGATCCGGACGCGCAGGTTTTAGACGACTTGATGATCTACCGCCGGCGCGAAGCGGTTTATCTCCTCGTGGTCAATGCCGGCAACGACGACAAGGATTGGGCCTGGTTGAATGCCGTTAAACAGGGCAGCGATGCAATCGATCGTGCTCGTCCCTGGACGAAGGTTTTCGGAGAGAATTGCACGCTGCGCAATCTGCGCCATCCCGAAGAGGGCGCAGGCATGCTCGTGGATATTGCCCTGCAGGGCCCACAAAGCCGCAAGATCCTTTTGGCTTTGGGATGTGATCCTCAAACGGCTGATCGGCTGTACAACTTGCCTTGGACTGCTCTGATGGAGGGCAATTTTGGCGGGTTCGACCTGGTCGTCAGCCGCACGGGCTATACCGGTGAACGGATTGCCTTCGAATTGTTCGTCCATCCCCAGAAAAGCGTTGACCTTTGGATGGCCTTGCTCGATGTTGGCAAGCCGCTCGGGATCAAGCCTGTCGGACTTGGCGCGCGTGATTCACTGCGCATCGAGGCCGGTCTGCCGCTCTATGGGCACGAGTTGGCCGGCGATTTAGGTCTGGGAGTCGGCGCATCCGGATTCGCATCCTACGTGAAGACGTACAAGCCCTGGTTCATCGGTCGCAGCGCATTCCTCGCACAGGAATCTGAACGCGATAGCGAAGTTGCGCGTTTCCGATTCGATTCCAAGCGCGTCCGTGTGCCTCATTACGGGGACCCGGTGGTCGATCACCGGGGGCAGATGATCGGCTCGGTGACTTCCTGTGCAATGGACAGCGAGGGGTATCTGCTTGGACAGGCCATCTTGCAAAAAGAATTCCTCTCCGAAGGAACACCCATCGCCGTCTACCAGGGCGCTGCCAAAGAGGCGCAGACGCTGCCCGTCGATCTGTCTGCTGTCGGCAAGAAAACCGAACCCACACCGGCGACCGTGCTCTCGAGATTTCGATAACAACAAGTTCCCCCGTTCATGGCCGTCATCGTAACGTCGCATTGCGGGCGTTCGCGTCCAGAGCGTAGCGGCCGCTGCTCTCGCGCCATTAAATCCAATCCAACCCGTACAGGTTACGATTTACTTCGAAAATATGACAAATATCACATTCGACTTCCCGAATATGTTGTATAATACATTCGTGTTTATGAATATGAGGGAGTCGATGAAACCGCTGAAGAAGACCTGCGATCTATTGAAATCCATCGCCAACCCGGTGCGCGCTCAGATCCTGCTCGCCATCGGCGGCGGGGAAGCGTGTGTATGCCATCTCGAAGCGCTTCTCGGTTTACGGCAAGCGGCCATATCCCAACAGTTAATGATACTGCGCCGGAAGAAGATCATAAAATCCCGCCGTGAGGGAAAGTACGTCTTCTACCGGCTCGCAAAGCCGGAAGTGCTCGAAATCATACAGGCAGCAGGCGCAGCCGTTGGCGTCTCGACGAACTCCCTCATGATTCCGAATTCAAATCAATGCGAATGCCCCCACTGCGAGATAGACGAGCTTGAGATCGCAGCAGCAAGCGAGGCATCGAACGGACTTCGTAGGTGAAAATGGACATCATCGGATCCATCTTGAGACTCTTCAACAGTGGTCTGGGCAATCTGGCGGCGTACCTGGCCGCTCACGTATTGTTGTGCTTGCTGCCCGCATTCTATATCGCCGGGGCGATGACTGCGATGATACCCAAGGAAACCGTGACGCGTTTTCTTGGACGGAAAACCCCGAAATTCATCTCCTATCCGGCCGCCGCTGCAGCGGGTTTCTTGCTCGCCGTCTGCTCGTGCACCGTTATTCCTCTCTTTGCCGGAATTTATAAGAAAGGCGCGGGGCTTGGCCCGGCGATCACCTTCTTGTTCGTGGCGCCGGCGATCAACATCCTGGCCCTGGTCTACACCGGCGGCGTGATCGGCATGGATCTCGCTGTTGCGAGATTGCTCCTTTCGCTGGCTTTCGGAATCGGCGTGGGTATCATCATGGCGCTCATCTTTCGCAAAGAGGACGCCGCACACGACAAGAACACGGACGCCTTGTTCGCAGGACAGGCCGCTATGCGACCCACGGCGGTCATATTCATGCTGCTGCTGGTCGTGCTGTTGGTCGTAGGAACCTTTCAGATCGACGCACTCAAACAGAGCTATGTCCAGATCGATTTGCCGATCAGCGGCGTCGATACATTCCAGTCGCTCCTTGGCCGACTGGTACCCTTCGACCCGGCCCGCGGGGAGGAGGGCGTCACTGCGCAGGGCGCGATCTTGATCGGCATGCTCGTCCTGATTGGATTGGCGTCCTGGAAAGGAATCGAGAACATCCACGACGGTTTCAACCGCTGGACCTGGCTATCGGCAGGATTGGTCGGATCGACGCTGATCATCGCCGCGCTCGGTATGGCGCCTCACGCCGGCGGGGTCACGCTGTCCCTGACCGGAAAATTTTTCGGCGTACTCGTCTCTGTCATCGTTTTGGGCTGGATGCTCAGATCGCAATTGGACGAAGAAGAAACCCGCGGTTTTCTTTGGGAATCCTGGAAGTTCGTCAAGCAGATATTTCCGCTGCTGATTGTTGGCGTGTTTATCGTCGGAGTCGTCCGTGAGTTGATCCAACCCGAATGGATCGAGTTCGTCGCCGGGAGCAACACGATCCTGGGGAACTTCGTTGGCGTTGTTTTCGGCGTCTTCATGTACTTCCCCACGCTCGTTGAGGTGCCCATCGCGCAGATGTTCTTGAATCTCGGTATGCATCGAGGGCCCTTGCTGGCCTATCTCATCTCCGATCCTGAACTCAGTCTGCAAAGCATTCTGATCACCGCCGCCATTATCGGACGCACCAGGGCGTGGACGTACGTGGGCTGGGTGGCACTGTTCAGCACGCTGTCCGGACTGATGTATGGCGCCTGGGTGGACGGCACCAGCACGGGCATCGTCGCGCTGTACCTGATTTTGTTCCTGGCCGGATTGGTCGGGCTTCTATGGCAGGTGAGCCGTAGAAATGCACCTCGCCTCGCCAGCGAACACACACCATAATTTTATTAAGGAGAAGCGAATGCTTACGATAAAAATCCTTGGCTCGGGCTGTGCCAACTGCAAGCAAGTGGAGAAGATCGCCCGTAACATCGTCGACGAGATGGCGCTCGAGGCGGTAGTCAGCAAAGTCACCGACTACGCCGAGATCACGCGCTACGACATTCTCTCCACGCCCGGGCTGGTGGTCAACGAGAAGGTCGTCTGTTCCGGGCGCATCCCGACGAAAGCAGAGGTGACCACCTGGTTGGTGGATGCGCTCAATACTGCTTGATGTCCAAGCGAAAAGTGCTCTTTCTCTGTACGGGAAACTCGTGCCGGTCTCAAATGGCGGAAGCCATCGTCAATGCGCGAATGAGCGAAAGCTGGGAGGCGCGAAGCGCGGGCTTTAATCCATCTGGAAACGTTCACCCGAAGTCTTTGCGACGCAGCTGCAGAGGCATGTCCCGTTTGGTTGGGAGGAGGGGAAAAAACCCATTTCAGTTTCCCCGATCCTGGAAAAACGAATGACATCGACGACTTTCGCAAGGTACGAGACGACATCGCTCGCGAGATCATTTCCCTACTGAAGGAATTCACCCTTTGACGAACTCCATTGTATGGATATTTTCAATGGAGCCAATTTGGAGGTCGGATGGCACAAGCAACCCGTAAAGGTCTTTCTTTTCTAAACCGCTATTTAACCCTGTGGATCTTCCTGGCAATGGTCGTCGGCGTTGGAATCGGTTTCTTTTTCCCCGATACAGTGCAATCGTTCAACGTCGCGGTTTCCATCGGAACGACCAACATCCCGATCGCAATTGGTTTAATCTTGATGATGTATCCACCGTTGGCCAAGGTGCATTACGACGAACTGGGCGATGTGTTCCGCAATTGGAAAATTCTTGTTTTGTCGCTGGTGCAGAACTGGGTAATCGGACCCATTTTGATGTTCGTGCTGGCGATCATCTTCCTGCGCGGTTATCCCGAATACATGACGGGTTTGATCTTGATCGGACTTGCTCGATGCATTGCCATGGTGATCGTGTGGAACGAGCTGGCGAAAGGAGATACGGAATACGCCGCCGGACTGGTGGCATTCAACAGCATTTTCCAGGTCTTGTTTTACAGCATCTACGCGTACATATTTATTACCCTCTTGCCGACCTGGTTCGGAATGAGCGGCTCGATTGTCGACATCACGATCGGCCAGATTGCCAAGAGCGTGATCATCTATCTGGGGATTCCCTTCATGGCGGGTTTCTTCACACGCTTGTTCCTCGTTCGATCGAAAGGCAAGGAATGGTACTACGCCGATTTCGTCCCCCGCATCAGTCCGCTGACACTGGCGGCACTGCTTTTCACGATCGTCGTCATGTTCAGCCTGAAGGGCGAGTTGATTGTGACGATCCCTGGTGACGTCGTGCGCATTGCCATCCCGCTGCTCGTCTACTTTGTGCTGATGTTCCTGGTGAGCTTCTTCCTTGGTCATGCAATTGGTGCGGACTACAGCAAAACGACCACGCTTGCCTTCACCGCGGCGAGCAACAACTTCGAGCTGGCGATCGCGGTGGCCGTGGCGGTCTTCGGCATCGGGTCGGGCGTGGCTTTTGCCGCGGTCATCGGCCCGCTGATCGAAGTGCCGGTGATGATCGGATTGGTAAATGTTGCCTTCGCATTTCGACGCCGTTATTTTTCGGGTGATGGGACGTCCGTATAGTATGTGTTAATAGTTGGCCCGGATCGATCTGAATCTGGGTGTTTTTATTACGATGGGCAATGGCAAATCCTAAATATGATCGTAGAATCCGCGCGGCTGTAGTTCGGGGAAGTCCCCCTGATCGACCAGATATCGACGCACGTCCACACAAAGGTGGCACTTGCCGGCATATCCGTCCGCAAGTGGCTCGTATCCGAATTCTTCACTGGCGTACTGGCAAAGCCCATATGGGCCCTTCGTGATGAGCGTTTCGATCAATGCGGGATAGCGTCCCGATCGAAAGTCCTCCCACACTTGCTGGAGATCGCGCCAACTGCCGATGGAGAGGCCACCGCAAAATCCTGAGATGTAGTTGCCGTAAAGATCGAAGTGCGAGTGGTGGGCATGGAGGATCTCGTTCGCACAGCGTGCATTCTCGAACGAATGCGCCGGGAAACTGGGCACCAGGTGCCCCAGGGCATATCCCGATCGTCCGCCAGAAATGATGCCGTAGCCCTGCCACAAGATCCGTCCCGCCTCTTCCCGGCCGAATTCCTGCTCGTAGTGCGAAAGCGGCAAGGGACGATCGACATCGTGACGCCGGATCATGTTCAAGTATTCCGCCTGGTAAACGATCAAACCTCGCCCGCCGAACACCTCCATGACCGCCCGAATGGCGCGCAGCGTTCGGACCGGAGGGATCTTTTCGGCGTGAAAAGGCGAACAACTGATCAGCACCGCTTGAAGCCCGGCCTCGCGCAGCATCCGAAAACGAGCGAATGTCTCCTCTTCATCTACGCACCAACTGGCGCTGGTTTCCACGTAACAGGCGATCCATCGCGAGGCGGCCTCTCGAACGCCATGCAGCAGCAAGTCGAAATGGAGGAACGGTTCGCCGCCGGTGAGATGGACCTGGGGAGGCTGAGGCCAGTTGACGACGGCGTCCAACGCAGCCGATAGCGTTTCTTCAGACATCGGCTCACGTTCCCAGCGCGGTCCACAGTTATACAGGCAGTGCTTGCAGGCGCTGTTACAGTGATAGCTGAGAATGATACCGACGTCTTGGGGCAGAAGTTCCATGGCTCACCAGGTCTCGTACCGCACGATATCTTCCAACGCCTTGCGCTCTTTCGGTTCCGGCGTATCCGCGGGGTATCCCAGCGTGGTGAATATCATCGGCTCGACACCCTGCGGCAAACCGAGGACCTCCCGCGCCGCTTGCGGATCGAAGGCGCCGATCCAACAGGTGCCCAATCCGAGCGACGTCGCCGCCAGAATTAGATGGTCCGTGGCGATGGTCACGTCCACCTCGGCGGTGTTGCGGCCGCCTTTCCCGACGTAGGCTTCGGCCAGGACTCCACAGCCGCAGATGACGATTGGCGCCGAAACGAACCAATCGCGATCATATATGCGACGCAGCTCCTGTTCCCGTCCCGCGGTATGGATCACGACAAAACGAATCGGTTGATTGTTGGCCGCCGTCGGCGCCAGGCGCACGGCTTCCAGGACTTGCGCCAGCTTCTGATCTTCGACCGCTTGCGGTTTGTAGGCGCGGACGCTGTAGCGCTTGCGTGCGAGTTCCAAGAAATCCACAATTGCTCTCCCTTGCAAAATCCGTCAGCCCGATCCTGCAACTTCAATATCTCCGCTCTTTTCCTCTCGTACGCCTCGACGCCAAAGCCAGAACAGGAAGACGGCCAGGGCGACGCCGACCCACATCATGCCTGTGGCGTCGTCGACGCGGGTTTCGTCCAACTCCTGCAGCGGCGCCAGAATTGCAAAAAAAGCCAGCGCACCGCTGACGAGGCCCAGTTGATGCTTTTCAATCCACGCGCCATTTCCGGAAAGAGCATGCACGATCCCGAAAACGGAACCCAGTGCGAGCAGCGTCGCCCCGATCGTGAGCCAAACCGGAATTCGCGTTACCGGGAAGATGTACAACAGGAAGTAATAGCATACGAAGGCTCCGAAACCGACCATACCGAACCAGAACGGATCTTTTACGGCGCCGCTGTGGTTCGTCAGCCACGTCGCAGGCATGCGTTTCGCCAACGAAATCAAGCCGAGCATGCACGAGATGGCAAGCAGGTACTGCAGCACCGGCGGCCGGTACGGCGTAAGCTGAAAGTATCCCAGAAGCGTCACTGCCAGAACCAAAGCAAAGAAGAAAAATCGTCCCCTCGATCCCAGCCAGGAATCGTGCTTGCGCTCCGGGAAGATATGCTCGACGAGAAAGATGGGAATCGCGATGCTGACAACACTGTGATAGATCATTAGATCCAGACTCCACACCCAGTTGACGCCCGCCCAGCGTCCATACGTCCCCAGCAGGCCCAGATCCATCCAGTTCGGATCGAAAAAAGACTTGACCATCAAGCCTTCCTCCAGGATGCCGTATGCACATCCCAGGGTAAAGATCGTCGGCCAGCCTTTTCCCCAGCGAACGGCAAATTCGCGAATCAGAATGGCGCCACTGCCGTACAACGAAGCCAGCAGCAGCAATGCGCCGGGAGCAAAGAATTCCCGCGGCGGCGCAGAGCCGGATACCAACTCGCCGATGGTCGGAGACAGGAAAAAAAGCAGCAGGAGGGGCGCGAAACGCCGCACGGCGTGAGTTCCTTTACAGCACGCCGCGCTCACGAGCCAACTGGAGCAACGTCCTTGCAAATGTAGTGGGAACCGGGGGCTGTTCCTCCTCCGGTTTGCGTTCCAACCGCATGCTCTCGGATGAACAGGTGGTCACGCACAACCCGCAGCCGATACAGCGGTCCAGGTCGATCACCGCGACTTCATCGACCACTTCGACGGCGCCCATCTGGCAGCGTTCGACGCAGTCGCCGCAGCCGATGCACAAATCGGGATCCGATACGGCGTAAAACGGGCTGGAGACCAGGCGCGCCGGCTGGGGTTGTTTGTTCAACGTTTTCAACACCTGGCAGCAGCATCCGCAACAGCAGCAGATATTTACAATGTGTTTGGAATTGCTCGGCTGCAGCACCAAGCCCGCCTCATCGGCCCGGTCGAGGATGTCCAGCGCTTCGTCCACCGTGATGTAGCGCCCCATCCCGTTTTCGACGTAGTAATCAGCGCCGCCGCCGAATACGAGGCAGGTTTCCAGCGGCCGGCCGCATCCCTCGCCCATCATGGTATGCTCGCGTCGACAGATGCAGGGCGCCACGGCTAACTTTTCCTGCCCGCGGACCAGCTCCGCGGCATGTTCGTGAGGCAGCACTTCACGCGTCACCGAAACACTTTCGACCACGGGAATCGTTCTCAGTTGAGGCACCTTCTCCCAAACGTTTGCCTCGAACAGATAGGGCACGTACTCGTTGAAATCGCGAATGAAGTCCACATCCAGATCGTTGACGTGATACTCCCACATACCGACCACGAACTGCGAAGCTGCGTAGAGGGGATTCCCCTCGCGGCGGTGACGGTAGAGCAGACCCTTCTTCGCCATCGATTCCAGGCGTTCGGCGCACAGCTCCGCGTCCATTCCGATCTTCTCCGAGATGACCTCGGGCGGCTGCGGGCGGAGGGTGAGATTGAGCGCCAACCGCGCTTCTTCCTCGTCAAACATCCTGCGTAAGATGCGCAGTTCCACGCCGGATTCGGTTTCGGGAAAACCGCCCGGCAATTTGTCCAGGAAAGCCGCCAGTTGTTTGTAAATATCTTCAGCCATCGCATCTCTCCTTCGGTCACTTCAATCATTTACCCTATATCGATCCGTAGAAACCGGTAACCAGATTGTAGAAGCCATAAGGATACCCGATCCGTATAGTGTACGTTTTATAACACCAAACGGGCAAGCGGGAAACAGAATTTCGGCCTGTTTTTGTCCATAAAAAACGTCAGACCAGCGTCAGGGCAGACCCAGGCTTGCGCCTCGGAGGGGTGTATAGTAAGGCGCGGTCGAAAACGGCTCCAGCGAGTGGAGGTGTGAAATGCAGCAAGGGGTTCCCATTTCGGAAAGGATGAACCAGCGCCTCCGCGAGCGGTTTTTCCATCTGGCAACACAACAGTTCGTCAGCCAGGGATACAAAAAGACTTCCTTCAAGGAACTCGCCCGCATTCTGGATATCGATCGTTCCACTTTACGCAGCTATTTCCCGGACAAAGAATCTTTCCTGCTCTACTTCGTGGAGCAGGAGATGGCATGTACCGTTCAAGAGGCCGAACGGATGTCCTCCTCTAAACGGCCTGCCGCAGAAAGGCTCGCTCACATTCTGGACTACCTCTGGGCGTACCTCAACGAAAATCGAGATTTGACTTTCCTCACGGCGCGTATACTTCCCGCCTTGAGCGATTCATGCCAGGAACGCATCGCCTCCCGCCAGAGAAAATACGTTCAGATTCTTGAAAGAATCATTCGCCAGGGGATTAAGCGTGGAGAATTTCGCCGCGTAGACCCGCGCCTTGCCGCGGCCACTTTGTACGACCTCGTCATGGCGCCCTTCACCGCCTGGCTGCTTTATGCCGACCGCGATGAGTATGAATGCGATCCCGGATCTCGCCTCGACATATTTCTGCAGGGCCTCCAGGCGGATTGAGAAGCTGAGGGGTGATCAGGCCTTTCGCAAGCGGGTATCGAAGGGAAACGACTGCGGTTCGCCTACAGTGATTTTGTTGAAGTCTGTATGAAGGGGGTTGAAGAGGTACAGTTGCTCGATCGGCACGATCACGCTGGGAACGGAAAGTACCGCCGAGCGCCTTTCGTCCAACCAGCGATCGCCGATCTCGCGCAGAGCCTGCGGGGCGGGATAGCTGCGCCAATCCTGCGGTAGATTTTTACCTTCGACCACTTCCTGCAGCGCATCATCAAATTCTACCTGGATGAGGACATAATCCGACATGATCACCACGAATTCGAGGTGTGCCAGAATCTCCAGCATCGCCAGTGAGGCATGTTCGGCAGTGTACACCACGGGCCGACCTGGGCTGTTCCAGCGCCCACCGTACAGGCGTGCGCCTTCCCCGCTGAACGCCCCCTCACGGAAATGCAGTTTGACGATTCGCCAGGAATGCAGCTTCACGAGAACACGCCGTGCTCGAGGCGTCCGATGAGCTTCTCGACCTCCCGCGCCCCGATTTCAGTGCGGGCCATATCCAGCGGCGTCTCTCCGCCAAGAGCACTATTCTTCGCCCGCAACCATTTGAGCGCACCTTCGTGGTTCCCCTCGAAAAGCTCGAGCGAGGTGTGCAGCACGCGCGAGAATCGCAAGAGGCGTTCGGATTCGTCGGGAGGCAGTTTTCCCTCATGCTTGCGCCTTGAAAGCGTACGCCGAGGAATCTGCAGTAAATCTGCGAGTTCCGAAATCGACAACTCGAGCTGACCCTGCAGTTCCTCGAAAGCCTGATACGAAAAACCCTCTTCGATTTCGCCGATCAGCTCCAAGGTGTTGTTCGCATTAACACCCAACTTGCTCGCATAGGGAATCGCTGCCGTGGTTTTGCGCTTCCTCGCGCCGCGCTTCTTCATCGAAGCTGCCTGGGTTGCCATGGCGATCTTTCCTTTCACCAGAACACGTTCGTGCCATTTAGCCAAATTATACTGGCCATTTGGCTCGCGCGCAAGCGGTTGTACGAGGATGGGCGAGGTCGCTCGCAGGACTTGCGCTCACGGCAGGCTCAGCAGAAAATGGAGAGTACCATGAAACGTCGTGGGCCGGATCGAACGACATTGTTCCTCATTGCGGTGGTCATCGCGCTTGCGGGCCTCGCATGGCTTCGCGGTGGCTTTCCCCTTCTCGTGGAAGGATTGTCCAACGGCGCAAGCGAACTGCAGCGGGTTACACCGCTGCTCTTGGCCGCCTTTCTCATCGCCGGATTGACCCAGGTGCTGGTCTCGCGCCAGGTCATCGAACGCTGGTTGGGTTCGCAATCCGGATGGCGCGGGATCCTCCTGGCATGCCTGGGCGGTGCGCTGATCCCCGGCGGGCCGTACGTGTACTACCCCATCGCCGGTTCCCTGCTGCATTCCGGCGCCGGGCTGGGCGTGTTGATCGCTTTCATCAGCGCCAAAAACTTGTGGTCGGTCACGCGCCTGCCTTACGAATTCGCTTTGTTGGGACCCCGCCTCACGTTGATCCGTTATGCCGCCACATTCATACTGCCGCCCATATTCGGTTTCGCCGCAGAGGCCCTCTTCGGGCCGAGAATCGAAAGCATTCGCGAGGCGATGCGATGATTCAATCCACGCTGATCATGGTCGGGATCGCCCTGGCGATGTGGATCTACGCTCACAGCCGCGACGATGACAGCGCCCGACGCGGGGTAAGTGTAGGCTGGCAGACGTTGAAACGAACACTGCTGCTTCTGCTGATCGCCTTCGCCATCGTCGGGTACGTCGAGGTGCTGGCCCCGCAGGATCTGGTCCGCACCTGGATCGGACCGAATTCCGGGTTGCGCGGCGTTTTGATCGGAACCATCGCCGGCATGCTGCTCCCCGGAGGTCCCTACGTCGTTTTCCCGCTCATCGGCGCGCTCTACCAAAACGGCGCCGGACTCGGCCCCACGCTGGCGATGATCACCTCCTGGGCCGCCCTGGCCTTGTTGACCGTGTCTTTCGAACTGCCCTTCCTGGGATGGCGTTTCAGCGTGCTGCGTTTGAGCCTCGGGCTGTTCGCCCCCATCCTCGTCGGATTGTTGGGATGGCTCGCCTTCGCCGGATAATGGACGACAGCCGCGGATATCCGGCCACTCGAACCCGCCACCGAAAAGGGCGAAGTGAAGAATCATTTCTTCATTCCCTTCGCCGCGGCTTTCCGGTATTTCCAGATTTTCAGAGATCGAGTATTCTTACGAAACAACGCAAGTGGACGACGTCGTGATCGTTGAGAGGGAGCAGCTATGCAAGCGATCGTGATCGCCACGAATCTGGATGAGAAAGAGATATTCACATTCCTGATCCGAAGAGCAGGATTGGCTGTTGCATCCAGTTCCGATTACCAACGCGTGCTGAAAAACTGGACCGACCACCCGGCGGACATCATCATCCTGGCTCTTCAGGAAGATATGGATCCCATCGCAATCGTGGAGCAAGTTCGCGACGTGACCCAAGTTCCACTCCTGCTGATCACGGAGCCACTCTCGGAGGACACCTTTTGTACGCTGCTGGAGAACAGCGTAGACGTTCTCCTCCAGCGCCCTCTCTCGCCTCGGATCCTGACCGCTCAGGTCCACTCGCTCTCTCGCCGCTCCGCCTCCGTACCCAGTTTCGTTCTGCCCAGTCTCGAGTTGGAGAACATCCTCCTGGATACATCCACACGGACCGTCAGCGTCCACGGCCAGGAACCCCGGCGCCTCACACAATTGGAATTCCGCCTGTTGTTCACTCTGATGACCAACCGCGGGCAAGTCGTCCCCACGGATATTATCATCGAACGCGTATGGGGTTACGCCGGAGAAGGGAATCACGATCTGGTACGCGGGTTGATCAGTCGCCTGCGGCGGAAAATCGAATCCGGCACCGGCGAGCATGAATTCATTGAAACGATCGCCGGTGTTGGCTATCGCTTCATTGCGGAAACCCTCTAGACAATCTCATCGGATCATTCTGGTAATGACTATCGGTTCTGTTGCTTCGTCAAGGCCATAACGACGAACCCTCATTCCGCAAATCTCAATCCACTCGTACGGCTTCACCTGCCCTTCCCCTAAGTGAAATGCCGTAAAAGAAACCTGATTTCACATATGTTTAATGCAGCATTTGAATGACCTTTACACTGCCGTTGATTACGCTTTGACCTCGAGATCGATGATGAAGACGATGCAAGCTGATTGCCCAACGTGTTCCGAAGCCGTACGTTTGAGCGGAACGCCGATCATCGGACAACGAATCACATGCCCGAGGTGCCGCGACGAACTCGAGATAACCGATCTAACCCCGGTTCGCTTGATGAGCACATGCGGTGACATTCTGGAAAATCCGTCTTTTTCCTTTCGTCCCACATCTCCAAGAAACCGTCCGGGCAGATGATCTTACCAGTTGACTTGAACTTAACAACCGGCTCATCGACGGAGCATCAGCGTATCGGAAAGCAGCAGGGCGAGATATGCCACGTGAAGTAAATCTGCATTTTGCTTCACGGGCAGAATGGTTGGAAAGAAAAAATAGAATGATGTCGATCAAAGCTATTTGTCCTGAATGCGACGTCGAAATCGCATTTTCTACACAGCCGACGCTCGGGCAGTGTGTGATCTGTGCGAACTGTCAGTCCGCCATGACGATCAAGCAATTGAATCCGATCGTGCTGGATTGGGCTTTCTTGGCACCGCTAGAGCCTGCAAGAATACACCCGAATCCATCGGTGCCCAATCACCCAGAGCAATTCAAGAAACAATCCTGATTTATCAAGTTTGTGGCAATCGAGGTCCTCGCTTGCAAGCCGGTTCAAGCAAGGATCATGTTACACGGCAGCCTAATACTGCAGCGCGAAAACTCGAAAGCTGCGGAGGTAGGAGAAACGATGAAATCGTCCCCTCTTAAAGTCCTATACATGACGCCAGAAGGCCACGCCAAATTGGAGCAGGAACTAGAGCGCTTGCGCACCGTTCGCCGCTCCGAAGTGGCGCGCAGAATCCACGAGGCGATAGAAGAAGGTGGAGAGCTGGAAGAAAACGCCGCCTATGAGGTTGCGAAAACCGAGCAGGCTTTCCTCGAAGGCCGCATTCAGGAAATCGAAAAGAAACTTGCCCGCGCGAGCATCGTTGCCCCTGGAGAACCAACTGGCGTCGCTAAAATTGGCAGCCTCGTCGTGATCCAGCAATTGGACCAGGCTCCGCAGACCTATTCGATCGTCGGTTCGACGGAGGCCGATCCGCGTCACGGAAAAATATCCTGGGAGTCTCCTCTCGGGCAGGCATTGCTGAATCATCGGGAAGGAGAAGAAATCGAATACAAGGCGCCGGATGGAACTTTTCGATGCAAAATACTCAAGATCCAATGAGTTGCTGTACTGGCGCAAGGAACAAATTTACACGTGTTTTCCATAGCAACAACACACCTTTTCAACATCCGCGAATTAAGATTCGACACAGAATTTACAGGGTGCGAGGAAGAGGCAAAGGTGAAAAAGATGAGCAATTCCAAGAAAAATGACAAACCTCCCCAGCACAGTTCTACGAACGGTAGACAAATTACACTAAAGGCGCTCGGTCCGGTCAGCGACCTGGAATCTCACGTGCCCACCGACTGGTGGCGTCGCATCTTCACCTCGCTCTACATCAAAACCGACGCCGATGTGATCGCCGATGATCGCATCACGGCCGGCGAGGTCGACACGCTGCTGGAAATTCTCCAGCCCACACCCGAAACACACATCCTCGATCTGTGCTGCGGCCAGGGCCGCCATACTTTGGAGTTTCACCGCCGCGGGTACACCCAGGTCGAAGGATTGGATCGCTCCCGCTATCTCGTTCAAAAAGCCAAAAAGCAAGCCCGCAGCGAAAGCTTGACGGCTCACTTTCGCGAGGGCGATGCGCGCAAGACGCCTTACGGCGACGACGTCTTCGAAGTGGTCATGATTCTGGGCAACAGCTTCGGATACTTCGAATCCGTGCAGGATGACCTGCTCGTGCTGCAAGACGTTTTCCGCATTCTCAAGCCGGAGGGGACCTTGCTGCTCGATCTCGCCGACGGAGAATTCCTCAGAAGCAATTACGAGCCGCGCTCGTGGGAATGGGCGGATAAAAAATTATTCGTCTGCCGGGAACGAGAACTTTCATCAGATGGACAGCGCCTGATCACGCGCGAGATCATCAATCACACCGAGAAGGGGGTTATCGCGGACCAGTTCTATGCCGAAAGACTTTATTCCCGGGAATCGATCACACGCCTGCTCCAGGATGCGGGTTTCTCGAACATCGAACATCTCGAAGGTTTCACTCCATCCTCGACGCGAAACCAGGATCTGGGCATGATGGCGCAGCGGATTTTGCTCACCTGCAACGTTCCGAAAAAATTTTCACTGTTTACGGCCGGCGTTCCCAGCGATGTACACGATCTGGTCGTTATCATGGGAGACCCTCGCAAAATCGACACGATCAAACCGGATTTAATCTTCGACGAGGATGACTTTCACACCATCGATGAGCTCAAATCTGCGCTTGAAGTGAATAATCACAGACAGTACACCTTCCTCGATGATCACGATAACTTGATCGATGACCTGCGCGATCTACGCCAGCGAACCGATCTCGTACTCAATCTTTGTGATGAGGGTTTCGAGAACGACCCGCACAAAGAACTTCACGTTCCTGCGCTGCTGGAAATGCTGCAGATCCCTTACACGGGCGGCGGACCGCAATGTCTGGCGTATTGTTACGATAAATCGTTGGTTCGGGGTATCGCCAAGGAGATGAACATCCCGGTTCCAGATGGTTTGCTGCTGAACGCGAACGACAGCACCATCGACCTGCCGATGCACTTCCCCGTGATCATCAAGCCCAACTTCGGCGATTCCAGCTTCGGTATCATCCAGGATTCCGTGGCGCAAACACCGGAAGAGTTGATCGATGCCGTGGTGCAAATACGCCGCAGGTTCGGCTACGACCAGCCGGTCTTGGTGGAAGAATTCCTGCAGGGAAAGGACCTCAGCGTCGGGATCATCGGAAATCCGCCCCAAGAGTACACCATTCTTCCCATCGTCGAGGAGGATTATTCTGTTCTTCCCGAGGGGCTGCCGCATTTGTGCGGGTATGAAGCCAAGTGGATGCCCGATTCGCCCTATTGGAACCTGCGCTCGATTCCGGCCGAGTTGTCCGAACCCGCGCGCAACGTGCTTGAAGATGCAAGCGTCCGGCTCTTCGTTCGCCTGGAATGTCGAGATTATGCGCGTTTCGATTGGCGCCTCGACTCCGAGGGGAATCCCCACCTGCTCGAAGTCAACCCGAACCCCGGCTGGTGCTGGGACGGGCATCTGGCCAAGATGGCCCATATCGCAGGCTTGTCCTACGCCGACATGCTGGAAGCGATCATCTCCGCGGCTGCCACGAGGTTGGGCATCATCACCACCCGGCCAGTTCCAGCCTGAGACAAAACCAGGCGATGGTGAATCCAGGTGAAAAGAAATTCGGCGGATCAACCTTCACGATCCGCCGAATTTGCAGCGCTATGAAACACTGTGAAATAAGCTGTATCGAAGCTGGTTATTTCCGGCCCGATCCATTTCCCGGTCCCTGCTGGCCGCCGGCTCCTTGCTGATTTTGCGGCGTTCCATCCCCCGTCTGCAGGGAATCCGGCTGCTCGGGAGCATCCTCGGGGCGATTTTCTCCGTGCCGCAAACGAAACGTAGTCGGATCTTCCAGGCCTTCCTCCGCGGCCTGGCGCACTCGAGACACGATCTGTTCGGTCTGCTGCAGCGCTCCGTCGGCATTGCCTGCATCCTGAGATTGCATTTGCCGGATTACCTGGGTCTGCTGCTGCGTCATGACGCTCAATCGTTCCATCGCCTGTACCAGGTTCGCATCGTCAAAACTCGATGCATACCGCAGCGCCTGCTCGAAATGCGCCTGAAGCCGGGTCGTCACCTGAGGTGGAATGGGCGCACCTTCTTCGCTGAGCGCGTCGATCTCCTCCAAACGCTCTTGTGCAAATTCCAGCAGGAGATCAAAAGCTTTCTCGGAATCCGAGGTGAGCGCCAGGCGAACGTCTTCGGAGGCGACTTTGATGGGATAGAGTATTTCGCCCGGTTCGCTGGCCTGCGCTATAGCAACGGTACCGCCTGTGGCTCCTAACGCCATGGACAAAGCCAGAGCAACTCGTACGAGAGTCACCATAATCGAACGCTCCTTTCGTCTGATGTTCTTCCACCATTTACGACGGTCTGGAAACGCAGGAGATACGGGTTTCGGCATGGAACGCACGCTGTCCATAAAAGCCGCTCGGCCGCTTTGAACGTCCAACAGATCCCGCTCGGGAACGTCCTGCAGCCGACTCAACCTTTTCAGGACGGCATTCGTTTTATCGGGACCGGCAGATGCACCGCACCCGGCGCAGCGCGTTGAGTCCGCGATGCTGCAGCGCCTTGACGGCACCGACGGGTTTTTCGATCGCGGCACTTATTTCCTGGTTGCTCAAGCCTTGTAAGAATTTCAATACGATCACCTGGCGTTGTTCGTGCGTAAGACGCCACAATGCCGCCCGCGCCTCTTCAGCCTGAATGCTCATTTCCGCTGCCGAGGAGGGATCGTCGTCCGCCGGCAGGGCTTCAAGGTTCTCGGATGATTCCAGCGCTTCACCACGTCCTCGACGATGGACATCGACGGCCAGATTGTGCGCCACACGATAAAGATAAGCACGTAGATGCTCGCGTGGGCCGCCGCCGGCATGAAGGGCACGCAGAAAACGATAGAAGGTTTCAGCAACGAGATCCTCCGCCGCATGCGGGTCGCCGATCAGTCGATAGGCGTAGCGATAGAGTTCATCACTGAATGCATCGTAAATCGCTTCCAGTGCATTCTCATTCAGGCTACGTGCTGCGATCAACCAGTCCGATTCGGGCTTCGCCATCCTTCACCTATTACGACGCATTCCCGGCTCGAGCGATACGTCATCACTGTGACGGGAATGCTGTTGAAAAGGTTCTCCGATGGGAAGTGATGGTAAGAACTCACCCTCGGAGAACCATCCAATCGATCGTACGCGGACGATATTTTACATCACAAACCTTGCTGTCCCTGCCCTGCCCACATCGGACGGCCGCTGTCGGCGCGCAGAATCAGGCTCGTTCCATTGGAGAGATTCTCGATCTCCGTCGTCTTCCATTCGCCGTCCTCGTAGAAGCCCGACATCGCGATGCGGTCCCCCGCCTGAGCCTGGAAACCCATATCGCTTGCAAACCTCCACGAACGGCCATCGATTACGAGCGCATCTCCGTCAGTCGTTTCAACGGCGAGAGCGTCTCCATCCACAGCGACGACTTCTGCGAATACCCGAAGCACCTGCTGCGGTTCAGTGTCCTCGGCAGCGTTTCCACTGCCCGCGCGGCTGCCTCGATTTCCCTGTCCAGGCTGGGCGGCCGTTTCCGCCGCTTGATTCCGGCCCGCCTGATTTACGACATTCCGCTGGCCGGAAATACCTGCGGTTTCTGTTTGACGGCCCTGTGCTTCATCACTATTGCTGCGCGCACCGCGCTCGATCCTGCTCGTCGTGCGCTGGATCGCACCAACCACCAGAATGCCGCACAGTCCCAACAACAACGATCCCAACACAATCTTCTTCAACATCGCATCAACCTCCTAATCGGATTCATCAGATTTTCGAAATACCGCAACGAAACGCTACACCGGCTCTGCTTCCGTCAGGTTACCCCGCACTACTTGAGGGCTCAGGGATAGGAAGAATCGGCGAGTGACCTTCGTGATCCAGCGCCAGTGAATTGCGAAGTGAATCACTGCCGTGACGATCATGACCACGCCCGCCCAGGTATGGATCAAATCCCACGTGGCGTCTCCCAGTCCGGCGCCGGAATCCAAAACCAGGTTCGTCCCGCCTCTGAGCGCTCGCAAGGGAGCGAAAAGGAAATACACACCCGAAACCGCGGTAGTGAAAAAACTACTGGCCAGCAAAGCATCGACGACCAAGTTGAACTTGGCTCCGAGCGACATGCGCGCCTCACGCGAGCGTAATCCGCTCAGCATTCTCTTGGCCATCATGCGCACCCATGGCCAGTGATAGACAAAGTGAACCAGCGCGGCAACGATCATCAAAACGCCGCCCCAGGTGTGCAGATCGTCCCAGGTGCTGCGCTCGAAAAGAATCTGCAGGCCGTACGTTGCGTTGCGCCCGCCCTGGAAACCGCCCACGGGAAGGAACAGGAAGTAGATGCCCGTAATCACGGCCAGGATTCCCCCGAGAAAAACAACGAAATCGAGCAGCCAATTGATACGCGTACGAGTGGACATACTGTTACATCGGGCCATATGCGTTCTCCTTTGAACATAAACGATAGCTGGATTGTAGCGGTGTCCTGTGAAGAACATGTGAAACATATGTTGGGAAGATATGAAGGTTTTATTGTACGAAATGATCGGCCTTCAACAATCCATGGAGCCGGTAAGCGAGTGTTCCCCGAAACGACCTGGGGTATACTCTGCGTTGAACCATCGTCCGGCAAGTAGAAATGGAGAGTATGTATCCGCAGGTATGGCGAAGCACTCGACGCGCACGAATGAAGCCTGGCGCAACGATTTGAGTTCACCCGGCGCTGCGCAAGAGGCAGCGCTGGCAGATTTGCGGCAGGTCGTTCGCGCCGGTTTGCCCTACGCGCTCTCGAAATGGATTTCTCCTTCCGACCCCGCTTTCGATGCCCTGGTCGAAGAAACGACACAAAACACGCTCCTGCGCGTACTCGATCGCTTGCACACGTTCGAGGGCCGCAGCAAGTTCACCACCTGGGTTCACAAAATCGCAGTCCACATTGCGTTGAACGAACTGCGCCGCAAACGCTGGCAGGATGTTTCGCTGGAAATGCTGGTCGAGGGCGAGTTCGGAGCGCCCGCATTGATGGAAGACGAAGCGGGAGGGCCCGAACTTGCCTCCGAACAATCCGACCTCGCCGATCGTATGATGCGAATCATCAACGAGGAACTAAGCGAGCGACAGCGCACGGCCCTCATCGCCATTGGAATTCGCGGGATGCCCATCGCGGAAGTGGCTCGTCGCATGGATACCAACCGCAACGCACTGTATAAGTTGATGCACGACGCCAGGCTGCGACTCAAGCAGCGCCTGACCGAAGAAGGTCTCACCCCGGGTGAGATTCTCAACGCCTTCGGTGGTGGGTAAGAACGATGCGCTTCACGCCGTCTTAAGTACGGAAAGTATGGTTACATGGATTCGAACGCAAACATAAAAAATCTTCTCGATGTCCTCGAAAAGACTCGGGAAGATGAAGTCGACTGCGCTGAAGCCTTCGACCACCTCGATGTGTATGCCGAAATCGTGGCGCGCGGCGAAGATCCCAGCAAACTGCTGCCGCTGGTCAAGCGGCATCTAGAAATCTGCAACTGCTGTCATCAAGAGCTCGAAGCTTTGGTCCGTATCCTCGAAGGGAATCTCGACCGATGACTTCGAGGCTCGATATGGGCCAACTTTACCGGACACCGCTTCCGTACCGCAAAAGCCCCGATGAGAATCGACCGGGGCTTTTTCTATTTCGTCTGGAATCTTGCCATCAATTGAAGCTGGTGGCGCACGTCAATCGCCGTTTTCCGCTTCATCCTCGCTCTCGCCGTCCAGTTCTTCGGAATCGGCATACATCTCGAGGCGCTGCAGAATCAGTTGGTTGATCGATCCCTGCGGAAAAGAACCGTCGTCCAGCACGGCCCCCGGATCCTTACCGGTCAACAACTGCAAGCCTTCATCGACCGTCGAGATTGGCCAAATGTGGAAGTTCCCCGCGGCGACGGCATCCACTACTTCTTGATTCAGCATCAGGTGCTGCAGGTTGCCCTCGGGGACGATCACGCCCTGCGATCCGTTGAGTCCCTCTTTCCGGCAGGTGGCGAAGAATCCTTCGATCTTCTCATTTACGCCCCCCACGACCTGAATCGTTCCATGCTGGTTCACCGAACCCGTAATGGCACGATCCTGGCGCAACGGCGTGTCCGCCAGCGCAGATAAAATGGCGATCAATTCGGCGGCCGAGGCGCTGTCGCCCTCCACCTCGTCGTAGGATTGCTCGAAGGTAATCCGCGAGGAAAGACTCAATGCACGCTTCTGCCCATAGCGGCTGCCCAAGAAGCCGCTGATGATCAGTACGCCCTTGGTGTGAATGGGGCCACCCAGCTTGGCCTCGCGCTCGATATCGAGGACGCCGTCCTTTCCCGGATAAACGGTTGCGGTGATCCGCGTCGGGCGACCAAAGGCATATCCGCCGATCTCCAATACGGATAAGGCGTTGATCTGCCCCACTCTCTCTCCGCCCACATCGATCAGCAGCGTTCCGTCCGTCACCATTTCCTGCAGGCGCTCCTCGATGAGGTTGTCACGGTAGATCGCCTCGTCGATGGCGCGGTCGACGACCGCAGCGTCAACCAGCTTTTTCCCCTCTTTCTGCGCCCAATGGGCGGATTCACGGATCAAATCGGCGATCATCCCAAAGCGCGTGGATAGTTTATTCTGGCTCTCGGCCAATCTCGACCCGTGTTCGATGATCCTGGCGACGGCCGTACGATCGAAGGGCGGCAGGCCGTTCTCATCGATAACAGCCTTGACGAAAAGCGCATACTCACGCTCGGTCTCCTTTGTGCGCTCCATGAGTGTGGCAAATTCGGCCTTCACTTTAAACAGCTTCGTGAAATCTTCATCGTGGTCCTGCAGCATGTAATACAACATCGGCGTTCCAATGAGCACGACCTTGACGTTCAGCGGCATGGGTTCCGGCTCCAGGGTGGTCGTGCTCAACAAGCCCAATTGCGTACCCAGCTCGACGATGCGTAAAGCCTGATCGCGCAAGGCACGCTGCAAACCTTCCCAGGCATACTGGTTCAGGAGAACCTCACGCGCCGGCAAGATCAGATAACCGCCGTTTGCTCGATGCAGGGCGCCCGGCCGGATCAGGGTGAAATTGGTCAATGTTGCGCCCAGTACCACCTCGTGCTCGATGCGCCCCATGAGATTGTGGTACGAAGGGTGGTTTTCGACGATCACCGGTGCGCCCTCACAGCCGGAATTGTCGACCAGCACGTTCACCTCATATCGCTGGCGGGCGTCGATTTCTGCCACACGCCCTGTCGCGCGGGGCGGTTCCTGCTCGCCATCACGGAACTGGTCGGCGTTGACGACGATGTCGTCCTTCAAGACATCCAGATATTCGACGACCGGATCCTGGTCGGCGTATTTCTCTTTCAACGCCTCGACGAGGTGCTCGATCGCAAAGAGCGCCGTTTGCTCGTCCAATTCCTGCAGCTTTTCGTGAAGTTCACGCGTTTTCGCCTGGATCTGGTGCAGGCTTTTTTGGACTTCACCTTCAAGCATGCTCTCCTTTTTCTCGAGTTTCTGCTTCTGCTCGTCACTCAACGCTTCGAGTTCTTCCGGTTTTACGGGTTCGCCGTTTATTCCGGGCACCAACTTAACCCCGTACGGCGTCTGCGCCAGGACGAAGTTGTTCTTATCCGCAAGCTGCGTCAGCCGGTCGAATTCCTGCTCCTGCATTTCTTCCACTTCGCCTGCCAGCAGGTTTTGTTGGCTTGAATATTCCTCACTCGCAAATATGCGTTGGATTTCCTGCTCGCATCGCTGGATCAGTTCGTGTACGTTCTTTCTCAACTTCAGCGCCTGTCCTTTGGGCAGGCGGAGCAATCTGGGCCGGTGCGGATCATCGAAATTATTGACGTAGCACCAATCATACGGATCGGGTTCATTCGCGGCTCGTCGCTCGAGATGCTCGCGGATCAACGTCGTTTTCCCCGAACCCGGCAGCCCCAGAGCGAAGACGTTATAGCCCGGTCCGCTCAACTCCATCCCCATCTCCAACGCCCGAAAAGCGCGCGGCTGCCCGATGACCTCTTCCAAACGCGGCAACTCATCCGTGGTCTTAAATCCCAATGCCGCCGGATCACACACGGCTCGCAGCGCCGTGGTTTTCAAGCTCTCACCTACCTTTATCTTTACGCCCCGCGTCTTCCTTTTTATGGTTTTTTTCGCCTTTCGTTTGGTCATGGACAAATGTCTCCTGGATTTCTTTAACGCAATCTACCGTATGATACACCGACAGATGTAAAAATGGCGACGGGATCATTCGAGCGATGTTTTTCCGCCCGGATCATTCGTTTCAATATCGTGTCATAATACAGAGACGGAAGATGATAAAGAACACCGTCATTCCCACACGTTGAGGAGTCTTGCCAAGATGCGCATCGAATACCACGCAATCGGCCTCATTCACAGCCCTTTCAAAACGATCGAAGGAACACCGATCCAGCCCTCCCGCGCGAAGAACGCCAGGGGAACCGTCGAGTTGTTTGCGGAGTACGCCGCGGGGCTTCGCGATCTGGACGGATTTTCACACATCATCCTCGTGTATCACCTGCACAAATCGCGGCCGTATCGCCTCACGGTCACGCCTTTTCTCGATACGCAGCCACGCGGGCTGTTTTCCACGCGCGCCCCAAACCGGCCGAATCCCATCGGCCTTTCGGTCGTCAAACTCATCAAGATCGATGGCAACGTCCTCAGCGTCGAAGGCGTGGATATGCTCGATCAGACGCCTCTTCTGGACATCAAACCCTACGTGGGCGAATTTGATCGGCGTGACGACATACGTCTGGGCTGGCTCGAATCCGCCCCGAAAAACATCGACGTCGCGGACGAACGGTTCAAGTAACCACTCCTTTTTCTACCCATCCGCTCCAAACGCAGCCAGCGCAGGACGCGCCCTGCCTTCTCCATCAAACAAGGCAAAGGGACTCCATACCTCACCACTGAACCAAAAATCCGGACCGAAAACATAAACACCGGCGACGTCGTTTCTCCTGCGCATGCCCGCCAGAAAGTCTGCCAGCCAATACGCCTGTCCGGCGGGCGTCAACGGATAACCTGGCAGAGTGCGCTTCCAATCCCCAAAAGGGCCGCCGCTGGGCGGCTCTGCCGGATAGGCCGTTTCGGCCAGAATTACCGGCTTGCCCACATCCGCCTTCAAGCGATCCAAGGTTTCACAGAATCGTTCGTATGCGGCCAGACCGAAAGCGGACGGATAAAGCGACAGACCGATGTAGTCGTAGTCGACGCCCGACTCGGCCATTGCCCGATAAAAGGCCGCCGAAAAATCCGGGTCCCAGGAGGTGGCGATGTGCAGCATGAATCGAGCGTCCTCGTCCGCTTCGAGCACGCCGTCCATGGCGGCTCGAATCAAGTGAGCCTCGTCGGGCCAGATCGTCTCCCGCAAAGAGGCTGGGTCACGTGCCTGAGCCGGATCCGCAAACACACCGCTGATGCCGTAGTCGATCTCGTTGCCGATCTCATAAAAATCGAGGTCGATTCCCGCCTGCATGAAGCGGCTCACCGCCTCGGTCGAATACTCCCGGATCAATTGCGCCCGCTCCTCGAGGGTGCGGCCGGACCAGATCTCCGGCACGGGCTGCTTGTTCACGTCGGCCCAACCGTCGGAGAGAAAGATCACCAGATAGGGACGCAAGCCGGCATCTTGGGCCCGACGCGCCAGATCGGTGGCGTAGTTCAAACCCGATTCTCCTTCGTCGCCCACCCACAAGCGCACACGGAAAGCATCCACGCCGTTGGCAGCGAAAAGTTCCAACGGATCCACGCGCCGATCGCCGGCAAAATACCCCCGTCCTGCAGCTTCCGCCTGGGGTACGTAATTGGCATCCACACCGGTGCGAAACACGGTTTCGCCGCCGCTCTCGGAGGATACGGATGCGGAGCAACTCAAATCGAACGGCGCAACTGCACCTTCCCAGAGGGTTATCTCGTCGATGGCGATCGTGTTCGGCGACGGCGCGGCGATGAACCCGCTGATGTCGATCAGCACCAGCGTTTCCAGTTGATCCTCATCCAACTTTCCGTTCTCGTCCACGCTGCCGTCCAGCAGGCTCATGCCCTCGAAGGGGATACTCTGCTCGACGGAATGCTGCACGCTGAGGGGCAGAATCAAGCCGTAGGTTGAATCATCCGACTCTTGAACGCCGAGGATGATAAAAGCGGCCCGATCGAACGTATCGAGGCGAATCGTCAATCCATCCGCCTCGGCCAGGGACGGCCAACGTCTGGCCAGCGCTGTCGATTTCTCGGGCTGCGGCTGGACCGACCAGAGCAGCCGCCCCGCTCCATCCCAGGTCACGTCCGAAAGCGCTTCGCCTTCCGCCCAGCCCTGCCAGCCTTCCACACCCCCATCGAACGTCTCGACCGCCAGGTCCTTTCGAGGGATTTCCGATCCTGCCGTGCGCGTCGGCAGTGGTGCGAGTAAGGGCGCCGCCGCAGTAGTGGGCGCCGCCTCCGAGCAGCAGATCTGTGAAAGCATCAATAATGCGACGACGAGAAACGGAGCGATTGTTCCGGATGTCCTTCGAATGAATCTCTGCCTCGATACGCTATTTCGTGATCGCTCATCTCGCTGCATTCATCGCCCCTTTCTACCGCTCTACGACTATGCGGAGACCTCCGACTATATTACCGGACAAGGCGGCAAACGGGGAAGGCGCCGCGCACTGCTGTGGCGCTACTGTGCGAATCTGCACTTTCTGGTTACGAAGAAGCGATGATAGAATCCTGTTCATATTCAAGGAGTTTTGCATGGACACGAAACACAAGGTCACTGTACTGTGCTTGCTGATCGCGCCTCTGCTAGCCGGCGGGTGCGCTGCGGCTGAAGAGCGCCCGACTTCCACGCCAACGCAAGAATCCGCCCTCGTCGAGGGAACGGCCGCCTCTGGTGAGGCGCAGGAGCAGGGCGGCGAAGTCGTTGCAGTGGAATCCTGTCCGCCGATGGACGCCGAAACGCGCGCCGAAATGGACAGCATCGAGAGTCAGGTGATCACCCTGCGCGGGCTGCAGTCAACCGCGCCAGTAGCGCGTATTCTGCTCACCCAGGATCAACTGCGCCAGCGCGTGGTCGACGAATTCCTGGCCGATTACAGCGAAGCGGAAGCAAACGACGACGTACTGGTCTTGTCCTTATTCGGCCTGCTACCTGAGGATTTCGACTTGTGGAATTTCTACGCCGACCTCCTCACGGAGCAGATCGCTGGCTTCTACGACGACACCACGAAGGAGATGGCGGTCATCTGCGGCTCCGGTTTTGGCGCCATGGAGCGCATCACCTACGCCCACGAATTCGATCATGCCCTCCAGGATCAAAACTACGATCTGGAAGAAGGCCTCGGATACGACGACGAACTCTGCGACGTCGACAGCGAGCGCTGCGCCGGGATCCAGGCGTTGGTTGAAGGAGACGCCACGTTACTCCAGGAACAATGGATGGGAACATACGCCACGCAAGAAGATCTCCTCGAAGCGATGGAATACATCAACAACCTCGATACCCCGGTGTACGACTCCGCACCTCGTTTCCTGCGCCAGGATTTCCTCTTTCCCTACCAGGCCGGGGAGAGCTTCGTCCAAACCATTTTCCGGAACGGCGGCGGCAGTTGGGCGGCCGTCGACGCTGTCTACCAGGATCCTCCCAGCTCCACCGAACAGATTCTGCATCCCGAGCGCTATCCGAACGATGATCCTGTGAAACTCATCGTCCCCGAGGCTCTCGGCGTGCTGGACAGCGGCTGGCGATTGGTCGATGAAGACACGCTCGGGGAATGGTACACCCAGCTGGTGCTCAACGAGTACATTCCCAAGGCCGAGGCGGTGTCGGCCGCCGCAGGTTGGGGCGGGGATGTGTACCGCGTCTATCACAACGATTCGAGTGGAGAGGACGTTCTTCTCCTCGTCGCGCAGTGGGACACGATAAAAGACGTGCAGGAGTTCAGCACTACTTTCGTCACCTATGCGGAAGCTCGCTTCGGCGAGCGTTCGAGCACATCGACGTATATATCAACCTGGGAGACATCCGATCTCTACGTTTACTTCGAGCGCAATTCCAATCAGGTTCTGTGGATCATAGCCCCGGACAGCGATACGGCTGATCTGGTGCGCGAAGCAGTCAGCTTACCCACAGCCCAAGAATAAACGCCAGGTGCTCGACCCGGGCCGCGTATGCGCCATCCTCTTCGATCTCGACGGAACCATCGCCGACAGCGACGATACCGCCGTTCAACGTCTCGCCGCGCTGCTGCGACCTTTCTTTTCGCTGCGCAAGATCCACAACGAGCGTAAATCTGCCCGTCGCCTGGTCATGGCTGCAGAAACTCCCCTCAACGCGTTTCTCAGTTTCCTCGACAGATATTCTCTGGATGAATGGATCCATCCGCTTTCGAACGCTTTGCATCACCTGCGCGGGGAAACAGAAATAAGAGACGCCCGATTGATCCCCGGCGTTGCCGAGGCGCTGGATCGCCTGGCGGCTCGATATCCCCTCGCCCTGGTCACCGCGCGCGAGAAGTACGGCGCCGATGCGCTGCAGCGTGCGCTTCAAATTCAAGCGTTCTTTCGTTGCGTCGCCACGGCGGGTACGTGCCGGCGATCCAAGCCCCATCCTGCCCCCGTGTTGTGGGCCGCCGATCGACTCGGCCTGGCTCCGCGAGACTGCCTCATGGTGGGTGATACGCCCGTCGACATTCGCGCCGGCTGCGCTGCAGGCACACAGACCGTGGGCGTGCTCTGTGGCTTTGGGGAGCGCGACGAATTGCTGCGCGCCGGCGCAGATCTCGTCCTCGATTCGACTGCGGATTTACCCGGGGTGTTGTTGTTGGAGCGCGGTGATTAAGTCCAGGCCTGGATCAACGCTTCCGGGACCCAGAACTTACCGAAACCCCACAGAGAAGCTAAAATCGACGCCAAGACGATCACGATCCCGAACGCCATCAACACGTAATCCCGTTTGCGATATTTGAGTTGCACCAGCCACGTGCGCGGACCGACGCCGAAGCCGCGCAGGTCCATGGCGTCGATGATGTCTTCGCTGCCCGCGATGGCATGAATGGTCACCGGGACGATGAGCGGCGCCAATTTCCTGACCTGGGCGAATAATCCCCCTTTCAGTTTCTCGATCTCGTAGCCTCGCGCCTTCTGCGCATCCATGGTCAATTGGAAATCCCGGCCGAACGTGGGGATGAAGCGCATGGTCAGATCCATGGCGTAGGCGATCTTGTCCGGTATACCCAGGCGGCGGAAGATGATGCCGTAGTGCGCCGGATTGAGCGAATAGGGAATCAAAACGGTCATACTCGCCAGGCTGAAAACGCGCGCCAACTGGCTGGCGGCGAAGAACAGCCGCTCGACGGTGATCGTCAGCGTGGGACGCCAACCGAAAATGGTGAACTTGGCGCTCAGCGTGGTAATCGTATGCTCCACATCATAGACTTCCATCCCGCCGCGCCCTGTCAGAAATGTAAGCAGTGAGAAGAAGACGACAAAGGCGCCGATGAACATCCAGGCCCGCCGGCTTTCCCGCCAGGTTATCCCCGAGGTCAGTACGACCAGCAGGGCCAACGCCATAAATCCTGCAAGCACCCGCAGGTCCCAGAAGAACAACGTGGAGAGGATGAAACAGGCGTAGAACACGATCCACGCACTGGGATCGAAGGCCTGGATGATCGATTTTCGTTCGCGATAGCGCCACGTTACCAGCATGCCGTTCCTCGGGAATGAATTCTTGATCTACACACTTTCAAACGAATGCCGTTTCGAAGGGCACTTCGCCCCGGGGACCGTGCCCGTCGAATTTTTACTATTTTCGACTCGATCAGCGGCCGGTCTGGCGCTGGAACGCTCGATACGCTCCGATCAAGATCGGCACCAGGATGACGGCGAAAATCATGTTCGGTCCGGCGGCGGGCAGGAATTCACCCACGATGGCCACCTGCGGTGAAAAACCGTTGATCTGGATGTCCGACAGGGCGGCGAAACCGATGCCCACGAAGTTGCCCAGCATCGCCCAGGTCACCGCCGCGGCCATGTCGAGATCTTCTCTGAAGAGCAGCCTCACGACGACCACCAGCACGAAGCCGATCACCGCCGACAAGCCGGCGAAAGCGGATATCGTCGCGTCGCCGAAAATGCCGGCGTCCGGATCGTAGAACATCATGTTGGACAGCTCGGGGTTGAAAATCCACAGCAAGGTGGCTATGGCGGCCAGGGCGGCGCTGATGTACATCACGATGTCCATGACGCGCTTGCGGTCGGCGTAGAGGGCGATCATGCCCGAGACCATGCCCACCAGGCCGTTGCCGATGCTCCACTGCGGTGAAAGGCTGAAGCCGGTGAGCGCGTCGCCGAACATGTTCCCCACTGCGCCGGTGAACAGGCCCACCACGGGTCCGAAGGCGTAGCCGAAGAACATGGGGATGGCGATCGCCGGCCGCAGCGCCACCTGACTCACAGAGGGCACGGCAAAGACGGTGCCGTTGAACAGGTAGGAAAACACGGCGTAGAGTGCGGCACCGATGGCCATGTAAACCACCTCGCGCGTGCCGACCTTCCAGGCATCGCTCGTGCGTGTAAACCAGTACACCAGGAACACGATCAGCAGGCCGACGCCCACGTACACGAAGCGCAGTACGCCGGTCTCGTCGAGTTCGAGATCCGGATTGTTAAAGATGGCCGGTCCCAACAAGGCCACCAGGAGCATAACCACGAAGACGCATACAATCGCAATGAGGAATGACAGGGGTTTCGTGCCGTTCATAATCTCCTCCACTCTTTATAGATTGATCATGCCGATATCGATTTGGGTTCCGGCAGAACCCTGGATCATCAGGACGAAACGTGCGCCAACGCCTCGGCGCGCATGAACCGCTGCGTCTGCTCGAGCATGTTCAGGTTGGCATCGAGTAAAGACGTGGGAACGAGTCGACAAGCTCGAAGCCGGTCGTAATCGGCCAGGACATCCTCGGGTCTGCCGTCGTTTTCGATTCTGCCCTCGCTGATTAGGAGCACGCGATTGGCATAGATCACCGCCATATCGATGTCGTGTGTGATGAACAAGATCGCTTCGAAGCTTGGAATTTGCAGGATGGCATCCATGAAATCCATGTAATTACGATAGTCCTGGCCGGCCGTCGGTTCGTCCATCACCAGGATTTTCGAACGCATGGCCAGCACCGCAGCGATGCTCACACGTTTCTGCTGCCCGAAAGACAGCGCCAGCGGCGGGTCGTCCTCCATGCCGGAAAGATTCATGATTTCTATCGCCTGCTGCACCTCCTTCTGGATTTCCTCGTCCGTGTGACCCAGGTTGCCGGGTCCGAATCGCAGCTCTGCGTTTACACTCGGGGCGAAGAGCATGTTGCTGGGACTCTGAAAGACGTATCCCAACGTGCTGGCAACCTGCGCCACGCTCATCTCGCGCGTGTCTTTCCCCTCAACGAACACGCAGCCTTGTTTCGGCTGCAGAAGCCCAATGGCGTGCTTGACGAGCGTGGTCTTGCCGGCGCCATTGGGGCCCAGTACGGCGATGATGTCCCCGTGACGTATGTCGAGATTAACGTCGACGAGGACTTCTTTCTGCGCTTCATAAAAAAAGGAAACGTCCTCGAATCGCACCAGGGCTTTGGCCCCCTGTGCTTCACCGGACAGATGCGGCTGAAGGATGGGCATGGGCGGGTCTGCCGCTGCGCGCTGGATGACCACGGGAGCCGGAAGTTTGACTTCGTGGTAATCAACGCTTTGTATGAGCTGCTCCGGCGGTCCCTCAAACACGACCTCCCCGTCAGCCATGAAGAGGGTGTGGTCGGGATCGATCTTCAACACGTCCTCGACGCGATGTTCGACGATGACCACCGACATGCCCTCATCGACCAACGCGCGCAGCAGCGTCAGGGCGTCGACTGCGCTGGCCGGATCGAGGCTGGCGAGGGGCTCGTCCAGGATCAACAAGCTCGGCTCCATGGCCAGCACGCCCGCCAGGGCGACTTTTTGTTTCTCGCCGCCGGAAAGGTTGTACGTCTCTCGATCGCGCAGATGGGTGATCTTCAAGTGTTTCAACGCGGCGTCCACGCGCCGGTAGATTTCCGGTCGCTCCAGGCCCTGGTTCTCCAAACCGAAAGCGACTTCGTTGAGCACCTTCGTCCCCAGGATTTGCCGTTCCGGATCTTGCAGGACCGTGCCGATGTGCTGCGAAATTCTGGCGAGCGACATGCCCTGCGTAGGTTCCCCTTTGATAGATATCTCGCCCGAGATCTCCCCCTTGTACGACCTGGGGATCAACCCGTTGATACAGCGCACGAGCGTCGTCTTCCCGCATCCGCTTGGTCCGGCAATCAGAATGAGCTTCCCCGCTTCGATTTGCAGATTCACGCCCCGGATCGCCGTCCCAGCTCGATCCCGGTAGCGAAATGAAAGATCATCGACCTGCAGCAAATGTTCGTTCGCCACAAATTCCTCTGCGTCCGCACTCACACCTATTAAAACACATCCCGGTCTGCCGAGTGACGCGGCCGGGCCGGCGTTTGTTACGACCAGGACCGGGGTCCCAATCTCTCTTGTAAGGCTGATGTAAGGCCGCTCCGGACAGAGTTGTGCTACTATTTTGTCAGGCAGGAAGTAAGCAACAAATCAGTTCCCGGTGTGCAATCTCCGATAAAGGCAAAACCGTCGAAAGGCGGTGGCGCAAAGCTACAGGGTCTACCGCTTCGAAAGAAGCCAGGACAGCCAGCTGCCGAAGAGAGTAAGGCACACCGATTTCTTTTTCTCGGTCCCATGGCTGTCCAAACAAAAGACAATCATGGGCCTGTGATTTTCTCAGGCAGGCCAAGAAAATCGAAAGGAGAAAAGGAAATGAACCTCCGAAAAATGCTCAAGAAAAGTGAAAGAGGCCAGGCCCTCGCCGAGTACGCCGTGCTCTTCCCGCCCGTGCTCTTGATCAGCTTCATGGTCCTCATCCCGCTGTCCACACATGCCAACTTCATCTTCTGCGAAATGATCTACGCCATGGATCCGTCGGTTGGACAATGTGACCAGTGGCTTGGCGATCCCGTCGTTGAAGAGGAAGAGCCGCCGGTGCCCGAGGAAGATGAATGCGTCGTACTGCAGGAGGAAGAAGGCGGATCGCAGTGTGATCAACACGAACTTTGCGACCACCTTCCTGGCCTCAACGTAGGCAGCTATACCGCATCCGACGACATCGACGCCTTTGTAATCAAGGCCGGTAAAGATTATCACGTCTTCGAAACCGGTCTCACCGATGACGGCTGCTACTACGTCGAAATCGAAGGCAATCACGTTTCCTGGGAACGCTACGGTCACGGCTCAAATTGCAAGGACGTCAGCCACGAGCAGGTTTGGAAGACACCCCTTTGCCCGTAGTGGTTATATAATCCAAGGCTCGCAACGATCGGCGTACCGGTCGATATGCAACACGAGCTGACTACAGAACCTGGACAATCAATTCGGGGGTTTTCCTTAGGAAAGCGCACCCGCTTCCCGGGTGGAACAGGTCTCGACTTTCGTCTTCATCTCCTGCAGACGAAGAGCCTGATCCCCCAGAGAAGCAAGGGTGCGCTTTCTATTAAAATCAGCCTCTTCGACGCTTTTCCTGTGGATAACTCGTCAAAATCTGTGGAAAACTGGCTTATATTGGGGAAAACATCCACGCTATTATATCAACAAATCCTCATATGTAGGACTAGGTTCACTACTACCCCCATATATACGACTTCCCCGCTTTTCAACGCTGCATTCCGCTCCTTGTCCCCGTTTCTTCCACAACCTTCCTGTGGGTGAAATCACGCAAACGCGTCCCTATATATGGGCCGCATGGTCTTTCTTGCTCCTACTCCTGGGCGTTTTACTACTCAAATTTCTCTTTTTCCACAAATCCACAACGCCTACTATTACTACGGTTAACATTAAGTAATGAATATATTGTGGGTAAATCGTCCTTATCCACCGGCCCGGATTTGTGGGTATGTTTTTTCCAGGAAACAAGAAAAGAGACGGAGTCAGGTTCATCTCCGTCTCTCTACCAGCCAGGATATCAGGCTCTTCGAGGCTAAGCCCAGCCTCGAAGTTTTACTACTTCAGCGACCCGGTTCACCGCGACCAGATACGCCGCCAGACGATTGTGAACCTCGTGTTCCTCGGCTGCTTCGTGGACGGCATGGAAAGCGGTCGTCATCTTGGCATCCAGGCGTTGGTGGACCATATCTTCGTCCCAGTAGTAGTCGTAGGCATTCTGCACCATCTCGAAATACGAGACCGTCACGCCGCCGGCGTTGGCCAGAAAATCGGGGATGACGTAGACGCCGTTCTTGTGCAGGATTTTATCGGCTTCGGGCGTGGTCGGGCCGTTGGCCAGTTCGACGGAGATCCTCGCCTTGATGTTTGCCGCGTTCGCTTCCGTGATGACATTTTCCAGAGCGGAAGGGAAGAGAACGCTGACGTCGAGTTCCAAAAGATCTTCATTGCTGATTTCCTTGGCGCCGGGGAAGTCGATCACCGAGCCGGTGCGATGTTTGTGGGTGAGCACATTTTTGTAGTCGAGGCCTTCTTCATCGTATATCCCGCCTCGAGAATCGGATACGGCGACGACTTTGAGACCTAGAATCTCGGCGCCGAGTTTGTGGGCGAACGAACCCGCATTGCCGAATCCCTGGATGGCTGCCGGTGCATCTTGTAGATCGATGCCCAATACTTTGCCGGCTTCCCGGAGACAATAAATGCCACCGCGAGCGGTGGCATCCCCACGTCCGGCGGAGCCTCCCATGGCAAGTGGTTTGCCTGTGATGACACCGAATTCATTGTGGCCTTTCAGGAAGGCGTATTCGTCCGCCATCCAGGCCATGATCTGCGGCGTGGTGTAGACATCAGGCGCGGGTACGTCCTTTTCCAGGCCGATGATGCGTCCCACCTGGCGAATGTAGGCGCGGCTGAGGCGCTCGAGCTCACCCATCGAGAGTTCTTTGGGATTGCAAATGATTCCGCCTTTGCCGCCCCCAAGGGGAATATCGACGACGGCGCACTTCCAGGTCATCCAGGCGGCCAATGCACGGACGGTGTCGATAGTCTCGTCGGGGTGATAGCGGATGCCGCCCTTCGTCGGCCCGCGCGCGTCGTTGTACTGCACACGGAAGCCGTGGAAGATTTTGGTCGTCCCGTCGTCCATCTTCACCGGCAGCGTCACGTGCAGTTCACGCAGCGGCCAGCGCAGCAATTCGTGCACGGCGGGATCCAATTTGAGGACGGAGGCGGCTTCGTCCAATTGCTGCTGTGCGATCTTGAAGGGATTGTGCTTATCGTTTGTTGGTGACATAAATATCTCCTTATTCTAAGATAAGACCGCAATGTGTCGATTGTCCGTCATAAATCAGAGAAAAAAGTCATTGCCTAGATCAATACCATCCCATAGATTAGCCAAGTTTAAAGGTCCGACCACACTCAGCTAGAACACGCCATTGTGTCTGGCGTATGATACAGGAAAAACCGGGGTTGTCAAGATTTGAGGGAAATCGGACGCGGGAATATCAATAGCTGCACGATGCAAAGGTAAGTTGATCGCTAATTTGCATCATGTAAGTTGACTCACGAATCAGCGTGATGAGTTTTTTGCAGATGTAGCAGGGCGTCTTCGAGGCAAGAGCGTACGATGGAAGGATTCGCGCGACCCCGGGTTGCCTGCATCACTTGCCCGAAAAACCATTGAGAAAGATTTACCTTCCCCCCCAGATACAGATCGACCTGTTCGGGATTTTCCTGCAGCACTTGTTGGATGAGGGCGTCTATCGCCTCCGCATCGTTGAGCTGAGCCAGACCTTGGGCGGCAACGATATCAGCCGGCGTTTTTCCGCTTTCAAATGTCTCTGCAAGCACGGCCTTCGCACTCGTGGCGTTGATGTCCCCCGCCTCCACCATAGCGACCAGGTCAGATAACGCCCGGGGAGAAACCTTGCTTTCAGTGATTTCGATTCCGGCTTCGTTCAGCAGTCCAAAGAGGTCGCTGGTGACCCAATTGGCGATTTTATCCGCAGGCAAATCCGCTGTGACGGAGACGGCTTCTTCGAAGAAATCCGCTACGGCGCGCTCGACGACGAGGATGTCGGAAGTGTAGGGCGTAAGTCCATACTGTTCGACGAAACGCGCAACTTTGGCGTCGGGAAGTTCCGGAAGCTGCGATCGGATCTGCTCGACCCATACCGGATCGACGTGCAGCGGCGGCAGATCGGGCTCGGGGAAGTAACGGTAGTCGTGCGCCTCCTCTTTGCCGCGCTGCGAGACGGTAACGCCGTTGACTTTATCCCAGCCCAGCGTTTCCTGGACCACTTCACCGTTCGAGGAAAGAACTTCGGATTGGCGTTCGACTTCGAAATCGATTGCGTGAACCATCGCGCGGAAGGAGTTGAGGTTCTTGATCTCCGTACGCGTGCCCAATCGATCGGATCCAACGGGACGGACGGAGACATTCGCTTCGAAACGCATGACGCCTTTTTCCATGTCTCCGCTGTTCACTTCGAGATAGCGCAGGAAGCTGCGGATGGCGTGGGAAAAGGATTTGACCTCCTGCATGGAACGCATATCGGGTTCGCTGACGATCTCGAGCAGAGGCACGCCGGAGCGGTTGTAATCCACCAGGGAATATCCATCGCAGTGAGTCAACTTCCCGGTGTCCTCTTCGAGGTGGACGCGGCGGATGCGGATACGTTTTTCGCCTTCCTCTGTGCGAATGTCCAGCCACCCATTGGTCGCCAGGGGCAGCTCGTACATGGAAATCTGGTATCCCTTGGGCAGATCGGGGTAGAAGTAATTCTTGCGGGCGAATACGCTGGTCTCATTGATCCCGCAGTGCAGCGCCAACCCCACGCGGATGGCGAACTCGACCGCGCGTTGGTTGATCGCCGGCAACGTGCCGGGCATGCCGGTGCAGATTTCACACACTGCGGTGTTGGGTTCGGAGGTCGTCGGATCGACGACGCTGCAGCCGCAGAACATCTTCGACTGAGTCAATAATTCGGCGTGTATCTCCAGGCCAATAATCGGTTCGTACTCTGACATGAAAAGCTTCCAATCGTTCGTTGTGCCGCGAGTTAAGAACAGGGATTAAGGTTCCGTCTACTTGTTACTCGAACGCGATCTTCCCGTCCTCAGCCGTGACGCTGCATGAAGTGATGGATACGCTCCAGGGCTTCTTCGAGCTTGTCGTAGGACGTGGCGTAGCAGCAGCGCACGAAATTTCCTTCGGCGCTGAAGGCATTGCCGGGAACGACGGCGACGGATTCTTCCTTCAACAAGTGTTCCGCGAAATCTTCATCGTTCATGCCTGATGCGTCGATGCAGGGAAATGCATAAAACGCGCCCAGGGGCTCGAAGGTGGGTAAACCGAGTTCGTTCAACCCCGATACGATCAAACGCCGTCGGCGATCGTATTCCGCGACCATGGCCTGCACGTGCTTCCTGCCGTTTCGGAGCGCTTGCAGGGCGGCGGCCTGGGAGGGGGTCGGTGCGGACATGATGGTGTATTGATGGATCTTCGAAAGTGCCGCCAGAATCGGCGCCGGGGCCGCTGCGTAGCCGATGCGCCAGCCGGTCATCGCATAGCTTTTCGAAAAACCGCCCAGCGTTATGGTTCGTTCCCGCATTCCCGGCAGCGAGGCAAAGCAGACATGTTTGTGGCCACCGTATACCAATTGGTCGTAGATTTCATCGGAAATCACCAGCAGGTCGTTCTTCTTTGCCAGGTCGGCCAGGGCGGTCATGTTCTCGCGCGTCATCACCGCACCGGTTGGATTGTTAGGAAAGCCCAGCAGCAGGGCCTTCGACTTGGACGTAATTCGGGAGGCCATGTCGCTGGCCATGAGCTGGAACGAATCTTCCATTCTGGTCTGGATGGCCACGGGAACGCCGCCGGCGAAGATGATCTCCGGCTGGTAGGAGACGAAGGTCGGCGTATGCAGGATGACCTCGTCGCCCGGATTGACGACGGCGGAGAGCGCCAGATGGAGCGCTTCCGAAACACCGACGGTGATCAGCACTTCGGTTTCCGGATCGTAGGAGACGCCGTACATGCGATCGAGATAGGCGGCAACCGCTTCTCGGAGTTCGAATATGCCCGCGTTGGATGTGTATCCGGTTTCTCCCTCTCTGAGTGATTGTACGCCGGCCTCGAGGATGGGTTCGGGGGTGACAAAATCCGGCTCGCCGATTCCCAGGGATATTACGTCATCCATCGTTGCGGCAATGTCGAAGAAACGGCGGATGCCGGATGGGGGCACATCGTTAACACGACGAGCGATAAAATCACGCATGAAAAGGCTCCTTTATGCGCCTCCCCAGAAACCGAGGAATTGCGAAGTAGCGCATAGGATAACAGATTCTAGAAAAAGTATCAGGGGTACAGCGAGTGGATACCGCAACCCAAATCTAGAACTTCATTGCTGGAAGGATATTTTATACCGGGACGATTTGCCATTCATCGCTCATTTCCTCGTAGCACAATTCGAAAATGGACTCATCGTCGCCGCGGACGCGGAAACAGCGGGCGCCAGGAATTTGCCAACGAGCCAGGATTTCTACAACCTGTATTCTTTGCCCTCGATACACCAAAGCAATCGGGCGATCTGCATAGGTGTGACCGGAGAGGCACGCAACACGGTCCGGCGTTTGCCGAGATTCGAGCGTCGATTCCGTCCGCATCACACGAACCCCACTTCGGATGAATCGCCCACGTTCAGTGAGCGATCGCGGCCGATAACTTTGGCCTCACGGCCGATCAACGACCCGGACAGCATGCTGTCGCAAATGTGAGAGCCAAAGTCGACGATGGTATCGCGCAGCAGGGACCGTTCGATCATGCAGTGGGGACCGATGGTCACGTTGGGGCCGATGACCGATTGCTCCACCTCGGCGGAAGGATCGATGAACACAGGAGGGATGACCAGGACGCCATCGCGTTTGCAGGCTTCCTTCGAGTTGTCCCTTCCGTTTTCGAGGAGAAAGCGATTGGTGGCCAAAAGCGCTTCGGGTTTGCCGCAGTCTTGCCAAACTTCGACGGGTTCGACACGCATCTTGAGGCCTTGTTCCAGCATGATGTTGATCGCATCCACGAGGAAGTATTCGCCCTTGAGCTTTTCACCCTCGCCCATCTGCTGATCGATGGCTGCGATCAGGTCTTCGGCGCGTTGGAAATAGTAAAAGCCGACCAAGGCCAGATTGATGGACATGTCCGTCGGTTTTTCAATCAGCTTGGTCACGAATCCCTCTGCGTTGAGTTTGGTAACGCCGAAACGTTTGGGATCCGGGACTTCCTTCACCCAGGCGATGGCCTCCCCGTCCTCTTTCAAGGCATGGACGAGATCGGTCTCGATGAGCGTGTCCACGAAAGCTATCAACACCGGCCCTTCGAGACCCTCCCGGGCCAGCCAAATTGCATGGGATTGGCCCAACATTTCCTCTTGCAGCACGAAGCGGGCCTTGAGATGCGGATAGCATTCCGCCACGAATTCGCGGACCTGGTCGCCCAGGTAGCCGACGATGAAAACCACCTCGTCGATTTGATCGAGATCCTGGAACATGTCGAGCACGTGACCCAGCACGGGTTTGCCCGCTACGGAAACGAGCGGCTTGGGTTTCGACCAGGTGTGAGGACGCAAGCGGGTGCCGTAGCCGGCCATAGGGATAACGATCTTCATAACGACGGCTTCTCCTCGTGCCAGGAGGTCGCCTGCTGATATGCATGGGCGGCCTGGAACAGCACAGCCTCACTCAGATGGGGAGCCTTCAACTGCATCCCGACCGGCAAACCTTCTGCATCGAAACCCACGTTGAAGGCGATCCCGGGCACACCCGCAAGGTTTGCCGGCAAAGTGAAAACGTCCTCGAGATACATGGACAGTGGATCGTCGCCGTGTTCGCCGATGCGAAAGGCGGTCGTCGGTGCCACGGGGCAGGCGATCATGTCGACCGACTTGAAAGCGGCATCGAAGTCGCCCTTGATCAGCGTGCGGACTTTTTGAGCCTGTCCGTAGTATGCATCGTAGTAGCCGGCGGAAAGTGCGTAGGTGCCGAGCATGATTCGCCGCTTGACCTCCGGACCAAACAGTGCGCCGCGTGTGGCGAGATACTGCTCCAGCAGTTCGTCGGATTCGATACGCGGGCCGAAGCGCACGGCGTCGTAGCGGGCCAGGTTCGCCGAAGCTTCGGCCGGCGCGATCAGGTAGTATACGGGTAGTGCCAGGTCGGTGTGTGGCAGACTGATTTCATGAATAGTGACACCGAGCGCTTTGAACACGTCCACGGCGGCGCGCACCTTCTCTTCCACCTCGGGCTGAATGCCCTCGATGAAGTATTCTTTGGGCACGCCGATGCGCAATCCTTTCAGGTCTGCATCCTGCAGGTCGATCTCGGGCACATCGACGGGCATGCAGGTCGAATCGAGCAGGTCGTGTCCGGCGATGGCTGTGAAGACGGGCAAAAAATCGGCGGCGGAGCGCGCCAGGCCGCCGATTGTGTCGAGAGAAGATCCGTAGGCGATCAAGCCGTAGCGCGAGACGCGTCCGTAGGACGTCTTCAATCCGGTAACCCCGCAGAACGAAGCCGGCTGGCGGATGGAGCCGCCGGTGTCGCTGCCCAGTGCGGCGTAACACATGCGCGCCGCGACGGCCGCCGCGGAACCACCGGACGAACCACCGGGGACTCGCTCGAGATCCCAGGGATTATGGGTGGGGCCGAAGGCGGAATTCTCTGTCGAAGAGCCCATGGCGAATTCGTCCGTGTTGGTTTTTCCCAGTACGACGACTCCGTCATCGAGTAAGCGTTGTACGCTGGTTGCGGTGTACGGTGGGCGGAAGCCTTCAAGGATTTTCGAGCCGCAGGTCGTGGGGATGTCCTTCGTGCAGAGCACGTCCTTCACGGCGATGGGTATGCCCAGCAAGGGCGGTGGGGAATCCCCACCTTGTTCTCGCCAGGTCTTCAATTTTTGATCTGCGGCCTGAGCTTGCTGTAGGGCAAGATCGGGCGTTTGTTCCAGGAAGGCGTTCACCTTCGGTTCGAGTGCCTGCATGCGTTCCAGGCAGGCGCGGGTCAATTCGACGGAGGAGGCTTTACCGCTGCGTAATGTGTCTACAGCTTCAAGCAGGGAAAGGTCGGTAAGAGCAGTCATGGATATGTCTAAACCTGTAAACGGCGCACAGGCCGCAGTTATTCTTCGTCAAACACCGGTGGGACGCGGAACATACCATTTTCTTGGGAGGGCGCGTTTTGCAAGATGACGTCCCGTGGTGGGCCCGGACGAACAGCGTCCTCACGGAGCGGCGCTTGCAGCGGGAGTACGGTTGCGGTCGGCGGGATGTCCGCCGTGTCGACTTCGTTCAAACGGGATGCGTAATCCAGGATGGCGGAAAGCTGCTCGCTGTAGCGCTTTTCTTCCGCGGGCGTCAAGCGCAAGCGGGCCAGTGTCGCGATGTGTCGAACTTCTTCGATGGTGATTGCCATAATAGGGACATTATAGCAGAGGGGTACGGGATAAGAACATGCTTATCGAGCAGGTTTCAGATGGTTCGGGGCTTTACGAAGAAGGGGCCGAATCGACGTGTTCGTTGGGTGGGAGCGGACTTGGCGCCCCGTCGAGGTACACATCGACGAGCGTGGCGCCGAACTCGCTCAAGGCGACATCCACCATCCCGCCCGGGAGAATCCGGATCGTCGGGATGAGCGCATTCTCGCAATCTTCAATCATCACCGTCGTATCGTCAAAAGCCATTGTTGCCATGTTGATTTGTACAGTGCCTTTCCTTTACTCGTGCGTTCTTACTGATTTGTACCATGCGAGTGTTAGGGAATTGTTAAAGATAGAGCGGGAGTGCGTTTTATCGCACTCCCGCAGTTCTCGGCGCGCATAGCGACCTGCGGCGAAATGTCCCGCCGCAAGCGAAAAAGTCATTTACGAGTCGATCAACTCGACCTTGATGATCTTCGCCCCCAGTTCGTTGACGGCAAGATCGACCATACCGCCGGGCTCGATTTCGACGTAGCGGCTGTCCTCCAGGTGTTGGACTTTAATACTGACCGGCGCGTCGAGTTCGAGGGGAGCAATTTTGTCCTGACCGACTTCGATTTGCGTAAGGGTGTTCCAATTGATCATCGTATACTCCTGCTCACTATCATTGTATGCCGGGCAAGGTTTCGAAATCCTTACAAACCCCATACAGAAATTAACGATCTTTAAAGATGAAAGAGGGGGCCGGAAGTCTACTTTGGCGAACATAGCGGCGAACTACGGGGAAGAGTCGTCTCCGAGCTGCACTTGAAACAAATGTCCGAGCAAGTTCATCCGCCAGACCATCGCCGGTGAGCGGCTGAGGCGAACGAGACGCATCTCGTAGATGAGACCCGTGAGATCGGCGTGCGTTACTTTCTCATTCTCGATGAAGAACACGTTTGCTTCACCGGGCGTCGGCCACAGGCCGTAGTAAAGATGGCCAGAACCATCCGGCAGGCGGCCGTAGGAGAGGTTGTAGGCGCGCACCTTCAAGTAAGAAATCGAATCCAGCAGTCGGCCGCCAGGGGACAACAGACGCACTTCGTCGCCGGTGTCGTTCAGGGCGATGCGCGTTTGCGAGCGGAAGAACACGGCGAAGGCGCCGGGTGGTATGCGGACGTCGGGCAAGGTGTAGGGCTTTGAACCACCGTCGGCGATGTCGTCGAGCATGAACCCGCCCAGATCGACGCCGTGCGGCCCAACGTTGTACAGCTCGATGAACTCATCCTCCAGACTGCGTCCTTCCTTTCCTTCCCAATCGTAGTGCGGACGGATGAGCACTTCGTTGATGACCACCTTCCCCGGAATCCAGGTGGGGACCGGTGTGGGGTAAAACAGCGAATTGGTCGTCCCCGGCGTGCCGGCGATGGGACCACCGGCGGCGTCGCGTCCCCTGCCGTAATAGCCCGTGAACGTGCCCCAGTTCCCGAATCGATCGGTACCGCCGCGGCGTTCCATGCTCCTGTGTGAGGCACTGTCGCCGGCCGGCCACCCGCCGCCATCGCCGTTTGCGCTGTCGATCGTACGGCCCGCGGCGTCGTACAAGAACAGGCGCTCGCCGCTGTTGTTCAGGTTCCCGGAGTAAATCTGTTGCGCGGCGATATCGGACACGCAGTTGTCGTCGGTGCGCTCGAGCAGGAAGAAGCCGAAGGAGGCGATTTCTCCCGCCAGTGAGATGTGAACATCGCCGCCGTCACTGAGCGTCCAGCCGCTGAGGTCGATGGCCTCGGGGCCCGGGTTGTGCAGTTCGATCCACTCGTCGCTGGATGAAGCGGCGGTTCCGGACCAGGCGATCTCGTTGATCAGCACGGATCCGGCCGCAAGCGGCGTGGATTCCGTCGTGGGGTATTCACTCGCCGTCGGCGTCGGGGTGGCCGTGGGCAGGAAAAAGGAATTCGTTTGCCGGGGGGTCCCGTAGATCGGGTTGAACGCCGCATCTCGTCCCCAACCGCCGGTTCCGCTGTAACTGCCCCAATTGCCGGGTAGATCCTCCCCGCCGCGGCGCTCCATGCTGATGCGTCCGCCGGCCTCTCCCGCCGGCCAGCCGCCCGGGTAGTTGGCGCTGTCGATCAGCGTTCCGGCAGGATCGCGCAGGCGCAGGTTTTCGCCGTTGTTGTTCAAGCCGCCGGCGTAGATTTGATCGGCGTCGATGTTGGAGACCGTGGCATCGTCCGTGCGTTCGAGCAGGAAGAAGCCGTGTGCGGAGATGGTGCCTTCCAGCGAGATGTTGATGTCGCCGCCGTCGCTGAGGCGCCAGCCCGAAAGCTGGATGGCCTGCGAACTTGTGTTGAGCAGCTCGATCCACTCGTCGTAGGCGCTTGCCTGCGTCCCCGACCAGGCGATTTCGTTGATCAGAATCGTCTGTGCGGGGAAGGCGGTCGGCGGAGCGGGCACGGTCGCGCTCGCGGTTGGTGAGGTTTCCAGGGTTGCGCTCGGGGATGCGGTTGCGCTGGACGTCTCTGAAGGGGTTGCGTTCGTCGTCGTTGTGGTGGACGCGGTTGGGGACGGCGCTGCGCTTTCCGTGATCGTCGCTGTGACCGTGGAAGCCGCCGTTGGCGTGGCTGACGCCGTGGATGAGGGAAGCGCCGTCGCGGTGCAGGTTGCCGTTTCGGTCGAGTCGGTGGACGGAGTCGACGTGCTCGCTTCGGTGGGCACGGGTGTATCGCTCGGCGGCAAGGGAGTCGATGTGACGCTGACGAGTGGTGCAGGTGTAACGGCCGTAGATTTGGGAACGGCCGTGGGTGTGGCGCTCGCGGCGGGCGTGGGTGAGTCAATCGTTGCCTGCGCCAGGGATGTGAATCCGACGAGCGAGCTGGAAACGATGCTGATGATGAGACCGGCCACGAGCAGCCCGCTGGCCGGCAGACAGAGACGATGCCGTTGGGTCATTTTATTCCCCCTGGGACCCGCGATGTATCGGAACAAGGCTACTATAAGGCAGTGAGTGAGGCGGTGTCAAATCATGGGGTATGACTTCGGAGGAAGGTTTGATATGATGGACGGGAAAGCCAGCGATTCGTTGATCGGCTCGAAAGAAAGCAGAGGGCAGGAGGGCAGACAAGATGCAAACCGTATGGTTGACCGTCATGGCGATCGTTTCGGCGTTGATCCATATACGCGCCGAATACCTCGGCCCCGATTGGCAGATCTACGTTTTCAAACCACTGACGATGGTGTTCGTTTTGCTGATTGCCGTCCGGGCGGAGAAAACCACATCGCCTCGATACAAGCGCATGATCGCACTGGGATTGGGCTTGTCCCTGATCGGCGACGTGCTCTTGATGCTGCCGGTGGACTTGTTCCTGCCGGGATTGATCGTGTTCCTCCTGGCACACGTGGTCTACTTGACCGCATTCTGGATCGACAGTCCCCACGGACGAGGTCCGGGCTGGGCGCCGATTCCGTACGTGCTCTACGCAGTCGTCGTGTACAGCTTGCTCCTGCCCGGCCTGGAAGAGATGACGATTCCCGTGCTCGTGTACGTCATCATCATCAACTGGATGGGTTGGTTTGCGCTGCGGCGCTGGTTGATGCTGCGCCAGGCGGCAGCAGGTATGGCGGCCGCCGGGGCGGTGTTCTTCATATTCTCCGACACCGTGCTTGCGCTGAACCGCTTCCTGCAGCCCTTCGAGACCGCGACCGCACTGGTGCTGGTCAGCTACTACGTCGCACAGTGGCTTCTGGCGCGGTCGGTCGAATCGGGCGCCGGCCTGGGGAATGGAATCCCCCAATGAGGGGCTCGATGTTGGCAAGGATCGCCCTCTCGGCCGCGACCCTGTTTCTGGCTGTCCTGGCCTGCGATCTTGCGGATCTATCTCCGTCCGCCGACGAGGCCGACCAGGAAGCGACGATGACGAAACGCGCCCTGGAGACGGACGTCGCCTACGCCAAGGAGACCGCCCAGCCCGGCGAAGAGCAGACCAGTTCGCCCACCACGAACCCCGAGGGGTATGCGGTCATGGTGAGCATGAGCGTGGACAGCGCGTGCCGATCCGGCCCGGGCGAAGCCTACGAGAGTCTGGGCGAACTGCTGGTGGGCGATACGGCGGAAGTGATCGCCCGCTCGGAGGACGGCATGTTCTTCTACATTCAATACCCGCACGCACCGCCGGAGCACTGCTGGATCTGGGCGCAGTACGCGCAGGTGGATGGCGAATTGCGGGAGCTGGCCGTGTTCACGCCTCCAGCGACCCCAGAATCGTCCCTCACGCCGACGGTGGAACCGGGGCTCGTCGTTCAGGGTCACGTGCGTCTGGCGGATGGGACGGGCGTAGCCGGGGTTACGATCTGCCGCAGCTTTGCCGCCTACGCAGGTGAACCTGTCGCCACAACGGATTCCGAAGGATATTTCCAGACCGAATTCAGCTTCATCCCGGGCGACGAGATGGTCACTGTGTGGGCGATCTATGCGGGGTACGTTTTCGAGCCTGAAAGTTACTTCTGGCGGCACTATTCCGGCTACGAGCTGGCGACCCGTGATTTCGTCGCCGCGCCCTCAACCGACTCGACCATGCCCGACTGCCGTTGAAATTTCCGCTGGCGCCGGATTAATATCCGGCGCCGATATTTTGCGGATTTTTATCCGCATGTGTTTCGGAATACAATCTGCTGGAAAGCGTGTGTTGAAAAAAGGCTCCTTTCTTCCCCCCTGTCGTCCCCCCACAGGGGGGACGTGGGGCGGCAGCCCGCCCCACACCCCCGGCAAAGCGGCTCGCGTACTTGGCTGTAAATACGAAGTTGGTGAGGGCCGCTGAATGATCGTATTCCCTCAGGATCGCATTTGACTCATTGCAATTACCTTCCCATCTTCTTCCCTCTATCGGGTCTGACGGACGAGCTTTTAAGATCGCCCCAGGTTCGTTTAAAAAGGACAATCCCTTTAATTTGAAAAGAAAGAAATTGTATACTCTTGAATGAAGGCACGCTCTGGTTTGCATGGCTGTCACATTCCTCGTCTCCAGGGCGTTACAGGTTTGGATGAAGATGCTAGACGCAGCGCTGCGCCTGAAGACAGGAGGCCACCATGAAGCGTATAAACGGGTTCCGAGTTGTTATCTCGCTCGTCGTGCTGCTCGCCGCCTCCCTGGCCTGCGACGTTCCGGGAACGACTTCCAAAGTCGCGGGGAATCTCGGCGCCACAGAGACGATGCAGGCCCTGGCTACTTCCGTGGCTGGAACGCTGGAGCCCGCCTCCATGGGCGAAGAAGTATCTCCTGAAAGTGCACCTCCAGGGCCTTCTGAAAACGAGTCAGCGGGGTCGAGTCCTTCACCTACCGTGAGTGCCACGCCCACGCTCGGGGCGCCGCTGGTGAGCGTGGGCCTGGACACCAACTGCCGCTTCGGGCCGGGAGAGGTGTACGAGTACCTGGGCGCGCTGCTGGTCGGTGAAGAAGCTCCCGTGGTGGGCAAACTGGCCGACGAGTCTTTTTGGTACATCGAGAATCCCGACGCACCGCCGCCCTACTGTTGGATCTGGGGCATGTACGCCTCGGTTAGCGGCGATAAGAGCGGTATCCCGATCCTCACACCGCCGCCCACGCCCACCGAAACCGCCACGCCGACCGCCACGCAGGTGCCGCTGAGTTTCGCGGCGGCCGAATATACCATTCTTCATTGCAACGACCACGCCTTCGTCACGAAGGTCACGAATACCGGATCGGTGACGATCCAGTCCTACTCGATCACCATCGTCCATCCGAACGACGGCATTACGTTGGTGAACGTGCAGGACTTCTTTGCCAACGAACCGATTTGCGGCTATACCTACACCTACAGCATCCCGGCCGGAAGCTTCGAATTCATCGTGCTGGAAGGCTTTCAGATCCCCGGCGGGTTGTACCAGGTCACGCTGAAGGTTTGTTCTGAAGATGGCCTCGGTGGCATTTGCAAGGTGCTCTATTTCGAGGCCACGGTTATCTAAAATCTAATGGAAGCTCGAGGAGTTGGATGGTGAAGAAGAGGAATGCATTCTATTTGGTATTATCGGCAACGCTGCTCGTACTGGCGATCCTGGCTTGCGG